>URNJ01000030.1 GCA_900549215.1 uncultured Collinsella sp. | reverse complement strand
GTGCCGCCGCCGGTATCGTCTACGCCGTCGTCTTTATCCTGTGCCTGGTTATGGGTATCGTGCCCACGGCCATCTTTGTTTCCGTCATGAGCGGTCTGTGCTGCTATGAGTTTTTCCGTATGACAAGGCTCGATGGCAAGATGGCTAACGAGCGCATGGGTATCGCTGCCGCCGTACTCTTTCCGCTGTCGGCGTTGGGCGATTCGATGTTGCTGAATGCCCTGCTTTTTGCCCTGATGCTCGCTGTGGGCATTTGGTATGTCTGGTCGCCGCGTACCCGCATCTCTGATGTGGCCGTGACGCTCATGGGTCCCATCTACACTGGCTTTATGCTGTCGGCTATCGTGCTGCTGCGCGATGCCGTGCCCGGTTTTGCCGGCGCCCTGCTTTCGGTGGGCGTTTGCGCGTCCCTTTGGGTCTCCGACTCGTTTGCCTACATCGTGGGCAGTCGTATCGGCAAACACAAGATGGTTCCCAAGATCTCTCCCAAAAAGAGCTGGGAGGGTTTTGCCGGCGGCATCCTGGGCTCGGTTTTGATTTGGCTCATCCTGTGGGCGACGCATTTCTACAAGCTCAGCCTGCTCTATGCGCTGCTGTGCGGCGTGGTCGTGTCCATTCTGGGCGTTATCGGCGACCTTATCGAGTCGCGCATCAAGCGCGGCGTGGGCGTCAAGGATTCCGGTAACCTTATCCCGGGCCACGGCGGCATGCTCGATCGAAGCGATTCGCTTATCTTCGGCTGCATCACCGCGCAGCTGATGCTGATGATCGGAGGCGTGCTGTAATGTCCTTCCAGACGACGTATGGCCCCGATGGACGTCTCCGTGTTGCCATCCTGGGCTGTACGGGCTCTATCGGCACTCAGGCGCTCGATGTGTGCCGCCAGCATGCCGATCTCCTGCAGGTGACGGCGCTGTCCGTTAACTCCAGTACCTCCGAGCTCGTTGCCGCTGCCCGCGAGTTCTCGGTTCCGGCGGTTGCCGTGGCCGATGTCGCTCATGGCGATGACGCCGTGCTGCAGGAGCTGCCCGAGGGAACGAAGCTTGGCGTTGGCGCGCAAGCGGTTTGCGAGCTCGCGCGTCGCGACGATGTCGACTGCGTGCTCGTCGCTATTGTGGGCGCCGCCGGTCTCGAGGCGAGCCATGCGGCCTTGACCTCAAATAAGCGCCTTGCCCTTGCCAACAAGGAGTCCCTCGTCGTCGGTGGCGACTTGCTTATGCCGTTGGCGCAACCGGGCCAGCTTATTCCAGTCGATTCTGAGCACTCCGCCATCTACCAGTGCTATCTGGGGGAGAACCCACGCGAGGCTCATTGTATTTGGCTCACCTGCTCGGGCGGTCCGTTCTTTGGCCGCACGCGCGACGAGCTCGATCGCGTGACGCGCGCCGATGCCCTCGCACATCCCACGTGGGCCATGGGTGCAAAGATCACCATTGACTCCGCCACCCTCATGAACAAGGGCCTGGAGCGCATTGAGGCCATGCATCTGTTTAATTGCGACCTCGATTTCATTAACGTGGTCGTGCAGCGTCAGTCCAAGATTCACTCTATGGTCGAGTTCGCCGACGGCTCTGTGATGGCGCATCTCGGTGCTTCCGACATGCGTATTCCCATCCAGTTCGCGTTCTCGTATCCCGAGCGTTGGGATACCCCAGCGCCTCGTATCGATTTCCGCGAGCTGGGGCAGCTCACGTTTGATGCTGCCGACATGGATACCTTCCGCTGTCTGGCACTGGCCGAGCGTGCCGGCAAGACGGGTGGCACCATGCCGTGCGTGCTCAATGCCGCCAACGAGGTCGCCGTTGATGCCTTCCTGCACGATGGCTGCAGCTTTACCGATATCGATCGCATTGTGGAATCCTGCATGGATGCCCACGATATGCAGGCGGTCGATTCGTTTGAGCAGCTTCGCGACATCGATGCGTGGGCGCGTGAAAAAGCTGCGCAGGTGCTCGCCGCAACCCGTTCCTAACCCATAAGGATTGCTTTTTCGTTTTATGGATACTGTTCTGAGCGTTCTTTCATCGGTCTTTTGGGGCCTGCTGATGCTTTCCGTCCTCGTGTTTTTGCACGAGGGCGGCCACTTTTTGGCGGCGCGTGCCTGCGGCGTCCGTGTGACCGAGTTCTTTTTGGGCCTTCCGTGCCGCTTTGACATCCATTACACGTCGCGTCGCATTGGAACTAAGTTTGGCGTGACCCCGCTGCTGCTGGGTGGCTACGCTGCCATCTGCGGTATGGATCCGACCGACGTCTCGTGCGCCGATCGCGTGCTCGCGGCTATCTATCGTCATGGTCGCGTGACCGTTGCCGACCTTGCCGCCGAACTTGAGCTGTCCGAGGGGGATGTGCTCGAGGCATGTGCCTTGCTCTTGGGTTGGGGCTCCATCGCGCCCTGGTATGAGGAAGGGGAGAAGCCCTCGCCGAGCTACTATCCCAACAAGTATCAGACGCTGCCGCGAGACGCGGCGGGCTACACCACCTTTGACGGCCGCCGGTTCGATCGAGAGCATGCGACTGCCGAGGGCGATGTGTGGGAGCTGCCGTGCGGCGAAGCCGAGTTCCTTGCGCAAGAGCGTTCGCATACCTATCTGGGCCAGGGTTTTCTCAAGCGCGCCTTTATGCTGCTCGCGGGCATTCTCGTCAATATCCTGACGGGCTTTTTGCTGCTTATGAGCATCTACTCTATTGCGGGTGTCACCGTGCCGATGGATACCAACGTGATCGGTCAGGTTGACGAGGGGTCTATTGCCGCCAAGGCGGGTATCGAGGGCGGCGACGCGATCCTTTCGGTTGACGGAGTATCGTGCGCTACCTGGATGGACGTTTACGATGCCATCGGCAAGGCCGCCGGTAAGGACGATATCGCCATTGAGTATGAGCGCGACGGCAAGCAGCATTCGACCTCGGTTGCGCTCAAAGAGGACGAGCGCCTAGGTGTGTATGCCTCTACGCAGGTGGTCCGTTTAGACCCCATCACGTCGGCTCGCCTGTCGTTCTCCTATGTCGTGCGGACAGCGGAGGGCGTGATGCGCCTGCTCCAGCCGCAGCATACGATGGAGATTCTCGATCAGTCTTCTTCGATCGTGGGCATTAGCGTTATGTCCTCACAGGCTGCTGCTGCCGGCCCTGCCACGTTCCTTTCGTTTGCCGCCCTCATTTCGTTCTCGCTTGGCTTTATGAACCTGTTGCCCATCCCACCACTCGATGGCGGCAAGCTGGTCATCGAGATCATTCAAAAGTTTGCGGGTCGCGAGCTGCCACTCAAGGTGCAGACGATTGTGAGCTATGTTGGCATCGCGCTCTTTGCACTGCTATTTGTCTATATGCTTCGTTCCGACGTCCTTCGATTTATTTTGTAGGGGAGTGTTTGGATTGTCTTTAACCCATCCTTTGCCGCGCGAGTTGACGCGCCCCGTGCATGTGGGCGGTGTGCAGATCGGTGGCGGCGCGCCGGTGGTGGTCCAATCCATGACCTGCACCGATACCGCTGACGCCCAGGCAACGCTTGCGCAAGTGTGCGCGTTGGCGCAGGCTGGCTGCGATATCGTGCGCGTGAGCGTGCCCACCGAGGCCGCGCTTGAGGGTTTCCGCACCATCTGTGCCGAGTCTCCGGTGCCGATCGTCGCCGATATTCACTTTAACCATAAGCTCGCCATCGGCGCCGTCGAGGCTGGTGCCGCCAAGCTTCGCATCAATCCCGGCAATATCGGCGATTGGGCTAAGGTCGATGCCGTCATCGACGCCGCCGGCGCTGCGGGCTGTGCGATTCGCATCGGTGTCAACGCCGGCTCACTCGAGCAGGATATCGCTGAGCGCGACGAGCTTACGCAGCCCGAGAAGCTCGTGATGTCGAGCGAGCGTTTCGTCAAGCACTTTGAGGACCGCGGTTTTACGAACATTGTGCTTTCGGCCAAGGCCCATAGCGTGCAAACGACGCTTGATACCTATCGAGCCCTGTCGCGTGAGATTCCCCACGTTCCGCTTCACCTGGGCGTGACGGAGGCGGGGACCAAGCTCCAGGGCACCATCAAGAGCTCTGTAGGCTTGGGTATCTTGCTTTTCGAAGGCATTGGCGACACCATGCGTGTGTCGCTCACAGCCGATCCGGTTGAGGAGCCGCCGGTTGCCTGGGGAATTTTGCAGTCGCTGGGCCTGCGTCGCCGTGGTCCCGAGATTGTCTCGTGTCCCACGTGCGCTCGTTGCCAGGTCAACCTCATTCCCATCGCCGAGGAGGTTACCGAGCGACTGAAGAACTATTCCGCGCCGCTTTCCATCGCCGTGATGGGATGTGCCGTTAATGGCCCCGGCGAGGCTTCCGACGCCGACTTGGGCGTGGCCTGTGGACGAGGTCAGGGCCTGCTCTTTTCGCATGGCCAGATCATTGGTAAAGTAGCTGAGGATCAAATTGTCGACGCGCTCATGGCCGAGGTCGACAAGCTTATTGAGGAGAAGTAAATGACTCGAGCAATGTATATGTCTAAGCTTTACGCGCCGACGCTCAAAGAGGATCCGGCGGACGCCGAGCTTGCGAGCCACCGTCTGCTGCTTCGCGCCGGCATGATCCGCAAGGAGGCCGCCGGCCTGTATTCCTATCTGCCGCTCGCATGGCGCTCGATCCGCAAGATCGAGAACATCGTGCGCGACGAGATGGATGCCGCCGGTGCCCAGGAGCTCATGATGCCTATCATGGTCGATGCCGAGCTGTGGCGTGAGTCCGGCCGTATCGATGCCTATGGCAAGGAGCTCGTGCGCTTCGATGACCGTCACGGCCGTGAGTTCGTGCTGGGCCCCACCCACGAGGAGACTGTCACCGCCCTGGTGCGCAATGAACTGCGCTCCTATAAGCAGCTTCCCGTCAACCTCTACCACATCCAGGACAAGTTCCGTGACGAGTTCCGTCCCCGCTTTGGCCTGATGCGCGGTCGCGAGTTCATCATGAAGGACGCCTACAGCTTCTCCGCCACGCAGGAGAGCCTGCAGGAGGAGTACGACAAGATGAAGCAGGCCTATGCCAACATTTGCGAGCGCTGCTACATCAAGGCCCTGCCCGTTGTCGCCGACTCCGGCGAGATCGGTGGCGATACCTCCGTCGAGTATATGGCTTTGGCCGACGCCGGCGAGGCTTCGCTCGTCTACTGCGACGATTGCGGCTTCGCTGCCGACGATGAGGCCGCAAGCACCAAGGTCGTTGTGACCGAGGGTCCTGGCGACGGTACGCTCACCAAGGTCAAGACTCCGGGCATGGGCACCATCGAGGCCGTTGCAAAGTTCTTTGGCTTCCCCGAGAACGGCACGCGCAAGTCCTTGGCTCTCATCGATGCCGAGGGCAAGCCAGTCGTGGCCATTGTCCCGGGCGATCATGAGCTCAATGACTGCAAGGCCGAGCATGTCTTTGGCAAGGGTTATCGCATGATGACCGATGAGGAGCTCCAGACCTACGGTCTGCATAAGGGCTTTATCGGACCGGTTAACCTGCCCGAGGGCATTCGTCTGGTCTGCGACGAGAGCCTGCGCGAGTCCAAGCAGTGGGCCTGCGGTGCCAACGAGGTCGACTATCACTTTACCGGTGCCTGCCCCGAGCGCGACTTTACCGTCGACGAGTGGGCTGATCTGGTCACCGTTGTCGCCGGCGACCCCTGCCCGCACTGCGGCAAGCCGCTCTCTGCTGCCCGTGGCATCGAGGTCTCTCAGGTCTTCCAGCTGGGCACCAAGTATTCCGAGGCCATGGGTGCCACCTTTATGGATGAGGACGGTAAGGAGAAGCCGCTCATCATGGGTTGCTACGGCGTTGGTGTGTCCCGCTCGCTCGCTGCCGTCGTGGAGCAGCACAACGACGAGCACGGCATCGTCTGGCCGGTCTCCGTTGCCCCGTACGAGGTCGCGGTGATTCCGCTCGATCCCAAGAAGGAGGAGTGCGCTATCGTCTGCGAGCAGATCGTTGATGGCCTGTGCGCCGAGGGTATCGAGGTTGTCGTCGACGACCGCGACGAGCGTCCCGGCTTTAAGTTTGCCGACAACGATCTTATGGGCTTCCCGTATCAGGTCGTTCTGGGTAAGCGTGGCCTTAAGAATGGCACCGTTGAGCTCAAGGACCGTGCCACGGGTGAGCGCGAGGATGTGGCGATCGACGAGGTCGTCGCCAAGGTCGCCGAGCTTGTGAAGGCAGCACGCCGTTAATCGACGATTTCGCTTGTAGTTCGATATACGGGACGGCCCCGCATTTCTCCAGATCGGGGAGATGCGGGGCCGTCCTTTTATCTTGTGGCATCCTCGATATCTAAAAGGAAAACCCCACAGCCCATGCGAGCTGCGGGGTTTTCCTTGTGCCTCCGATGCGAAATAAATCGCTCAGATATTACTGATAATCGACGACGTCGATCCAGTTCTTCAGGAACTCATCGTTCACGTTGCGCTTACGAGCGAGCTCGGAAGCGGCAACGATGCTCGTCCACTGACGCACGACCTGCATGGGCATGTCGGCGCGGTCGCAGTAGAGCTCCAGGTAGGCCTCGGCCTGGTCCTTGCTGTTGAGGGCAAAGAGCAGGTAGGTGGTGGCAACGTCGGCAGCAGGGGAGCCCTGGGTGGCGTGTGCCCAGTCGCACACATAGAGCTGGCCGTCGTCGCCGACGATGACGTTGGAGGGGTTGAAGTCGCCGTGGCAGACCTTGAACTCCTTGGTCATGCCGTCCAGACGCTCCTGAAGGTTGTAGCGCGTGGTGGCATTGAGCTGATCAAGGCTGTCGATCATGCGGGCGTACTTGTCGCGCTGACGGTTGAGCAGCGGGGAGGTGTAGCCGTGGATCTCGATCTGGAGGTCGACGAACATCTCGAGGTACTCACCGAAGCGCTGAGGCTCGGCAGTCATCTTCTCGGCAAGGGTGGTGCCCGGAACCTTCTCGGTCACGAGCGCCCAGCCGTTGGCGTTCTCGAGCTGGGAAACCTCAAGAGCCTTGGGGCTGCGGATGCCGCACTCATTGATGCGGGCAAGATTCAAAGCCTCGTTGAACACGTCGGAGACAGGCTTGGTCTCGTTAAAGACCTTGACGATCTTGTCGCCCAGGTCGTAAACGACCTTGTTGCCACGGCGGACGAGCTCGGTCTTGGAATCGGGTAGCAGCATGGTTGCATCCTTTCAACGATGCGATAGAAGCGACGGCGGGGGGGGGTGAAACACCCGTGCACCCCCGCCGCAAAAAACCGTGCTAAAAACTAGCAGACGGCGTAGTCCTGGGGCTCGCGGCCGTAGTAGGCGTCCAGGTAGAGCTCCTTGATCTCGCTCATGAGCGGGTAGCGCGGGTTAGCGCCGGTGCACTGGTCGTTGAATGCCTGCTCGGTCATCTCGTCGAGGGTGTCGAGGAAGTACTGCTCGTCAACACCGTAGTCGGCGATGGTCTTCTTGACACCGATGAAGTCCTTGAGCTCCTCGAGCTTCGTGATGAAGTTCTCGAAGACCTCCTTGTCGTCCTTGCCCTCGATACCGCAGTACTTGGCCATCTCGGCGTAGTTGTGCAGCGCGTTGGGGTAAGGATACTGGGAGAAGGTACCCATCTTGACGGGAGCCTCGGCGGCGTTGTAGCGCATGACGCGGGTCAGGATGACGGCGTTAGCGATGCCGTGGGGCAGGTGATGGAAAGCGCCGAGCTTGTGGGCCATGGAGTGGTTGAGGCCCAGGAAGGCGTTGGCGAAGGCCATACCGGCCATGCAGGAGGCGTTGTGCATCTCCTCGCGGGCGTGCGGGTCCTTGGCGCCGTTCGTGAAGCTGGAGGGCAGGTTCTCGAAGACGAGCTTGGCAGCGCGCTCGGAGAGGCCCTTGGTGTAGTCGGAAGCCATGATGGAGACGTAGGACTCGATGGCGTGGGTCATGACGTCGATGCCGGAGGCAGCGGTCAGGCCGCGCGGGGCGGTCATGCAGTTGTCGGCGTCGACGATAGCCATGTTGGGGAGCAGCGCGTAGTCGGCGAGCGGCCACTTGATGCCGGTCTCCTTGTCTGTGATGATGGCGAACGGCGTGCACTCGGAGCCGGTACCCGAGGAGGTCGGGACGGCGACGAAGTAGGCCTTCTTGCCCATCTCGGGGAAGGTGAAGATACGCTTGCGGATGTCCATGAAGTCCATGGCCATGTCCTCAAACTTGCACTCGGGGTGCTCGTACATCATCCACATGATCTTGCCGGCGTCCATAGCTGAGCCACCGCCGACGGCGATGATGACGTCCGGCTCAAAGAGAGCCATCTGCTTGGCGCCGCGACGTGCGCACTGCAGCGACGGATCGGGCTCGACGTCGTAGAAGCAGTCGTGGGCGATGCCCATCTCGTCGAGCTTGGCCTCGATGGCGCGGGTGTTGCCATTCTTGAAGAGGAACTGGTCGGTAACGATGAAGGCGCGCTTCTTTCCCATGACGTTGCCCAGCTCGTCGAGGGCGACGGGCGTGGAACCCTTCTTGAAGTAGACCTTCTCGGGAGCGCGGAACCACAGCATGTTCTCACGGCGCTCGGCCACAGTCTTAACGTTGATCAAGTGCTTCACCCCAACGTTCTCGGAGACGGAGTTGCCGCCCCAGGAGCCGCAGCCCAGGGTCAGAGACGGCTTCATGCCAAAGTTGTACAGGTCACCGATGCCGCCGTGCGAGGACGGGGTGTTGATGACGATACGGCAGGCCTTCATGACGTGCTCGAACAGGCTGATCTTCTCGGCCTGGGCGGGGTGCACGTACAGAGAGGCGGTGTGGCCCGGGCCACCGGCGAGCACGAGGTGCTCGGCCTTGTCGACGGCCTCCTGGAAGTCCTTGGCGTGGTACATGGCCAGGACCGGGGAGAGCTTCTCGTGGGAGAACTCCTCCTTGGCGGGGTCGGTGGAGGTGACCTCGGCGATCAGGATCTTGGTCTTGGCGGGAACCTCGATGCCGGCGAGCTCGGCGATCTTGGCAGCGGCCATGCCGGGGATGCGGTGATCGAGAGCGCCGTTCTTGAACATGGCGGCACGCAGGGCCTCCATCTCGGCACCCTGCTTGACGAAGTAGCAGCCGCGCTTCTGGAACTCGGCCTTAACCTGGTCATAGATGCTGTCGATTACGGTCACGGACTGCTCGGAAGCGCAGATCATGCCGTTGTCGAAGGTCTTGGAGTGGATGATGGAGTTGACGGCGAGCAGCACGTCGGCGGTGTCGTCGATGACGACCGGGGTGTTACCGGCGCCAACGCCCAGGGCGGGCTTGCCCGAGGAGTAAGCGGCCTTGACCATGCCCGGGCCACCGGTGGCGAGGATGATGTCGACGTCGCGCATGACCATGTTGGTCAGCTCGATGGAGGGGACATCGACCCAGCCGATGATGCCCTCGGGGGCGCCGGCCTTGACGGCGGCGTCAAGCACGAGCTTGGCGGCGGCGATGGTGCACTTGGCGGCAGCCGGGTGCGGGGAGATGATGATGGCGTTGCGGGTCTTCAGGCAGATCAGCGTCTTGAAGATCGCGGTGGAGGTGGGGTTGGTCGTCGGGATGACGGCGCCCACGATGCCGATGGGCTCGGCGATCTTGGTGATGCCGTAAGCCTCGTCGCGCTCCAGGACACCACAGGTCTTGGTGTTCTTGTAAGCGTTGTAGATGTACTCTGCGGCGTAGTGGTTCTTGATGACCTTGTCCTCAAGAACGCCGCGGCCGGTCTCCTCGATGGCCATCTTCGCCAACGGGATACGAGCCTTGTTGGCGGCCATGGCGGCCTCATAGAAGATCTTGTCGACCTGCTCCTGCGTGTACGTAGCAAAAAGCGCCTGGGCCTCTCGCATCTGAGCGAGCTTAGCCTCAAGCGCCTCTACGTTGTCCACAATTGCGGGAGTAGTGTTTTCCGGTGACTTTTTCACCATTTGTGTCTCCTTGCGATCGGAGATTTACCCTACGTCTTGCATGATAGCAAGAAATTATTCGGTGAACGGTAAGATTCCCGTAAAAGGCACACTAAAACGCTTCAATAAACTGAAGCGTTTTAACTAAAACTATTTGCCTGCTCCACCGCCCCGCTCGTTGGGGACAGACTTACATGAGTGCTTTCACTCATTGGGGACAGACATCGATTTGCCATTTTGCCGTTCTGGGCCTGTTTTTGCCGCTCATTGGATATAAATAGATCACAGGCTCAGCATTTCGCGTTCCTTCTCTCCTTTTAGGTGTTGCCTGTTCAGTTTTGAAAGGAGAGATTTATGCCTCGATGCGCCCGTGCCGTTTCGCTCACCGGCTATTACCACGTCTTTGACCGCGGCAACTCCAAACAGATTATTTTTGAAGATGACTCCGACCGTTATCGTTTCTTATCGGATATCTCGGACAGGTTTGCGCGCCATGACGTGGCGGTGTTAGCTTGGTGCCTTATGGACAACCACTTCCATTTGATGATTGATGACCCATTTGACAACCTTTCAAAGGCAATGCAGTGCGCGCTGACGGCATATGCTAAGTATTTCAATGGGAAAACGGGGAGAACGGGACATCTGTTTGACAATCGCTATTCGCGGGTCGCGGTTGAGTCGGACACGCAGGCGGTGCAGCTGCTCGACTATATTCATCTCAATCCCGTGAAAGGTGCGCTTGACTCGCTCGAGGCGTACCGCTGGTCAAGCTATAAGGCGTATCAGCTGGGCTATGATCCCTTTGACATCTGTGATGCGGCCCCTATGCTCGATATTGTCGGAGGCTCCCGTTGCTATTGCGAGCATCTCGAGGAAGTTGCCGGGCGCATCTGGTCAATGGAGGTTCTTCCACGCCGGCGGATCCCCGATGAGGAGGCCCTTTCCGTTGCGCGCGAAGTTCTGCCGAGCATAGATCCTGCACTGCTCAAAGCCCTGCCACGCCCCGAACGCGATGCGTGTCTGCTGAGGCTCAGGCGGGCGCATCTCACGGTCAAGCAAATTGCCCGTATCACCGGCATCGGCGCTACAAGCGTGACCAAGGCAACTGCAGGCTGGAAGGATGCTGCGTGAGGCAGAGGCCGGAGCCAGTCAGTGCGCCGCATGCGTGCTTCATGTCTGTCCCCAATGCGTGAAAGCACTCATGTAAGTCTGTCCCCAATGAGTGCAATGAGTGCAAAAAGGCGCCCTCCGTAGGGGAGGGCGCCTTTGGTAAGTTCTATGTGAACGCGAGGTCTTTGACCCGGAGAGTCCGAGGTACTTGTTGGTAAGACCTTATTTAGGAGCGCGCAACCTTGCCGGACTTGAGGCAGGTGGAGCAAACGTTCATCTTGCGACGGTGACCATCGACGACGACGTAGACGCGCTGGATGTTGGGGCGGAACTTACGGTTGGTGACGCGGTGAGAGTGGCTGATGGAGCGACCGGCAACGGGGTGCTTACCGCAAACTTCGCAAACTTTGGACATAACTGACCCTCCTTGGGCGACAAACGAACATGTCGCGTTAACAAACAAGCCTGAACTATAGCACAGAAGCAACTCCCTGTGCGCAATCTACACAGAGATATTCCTCTTTTGGCGATAGTGCCCACGCTACGGCCCTGGACGTAGATCCGATTTACGTGCAGCAGGGGGGATTATGCCAGCTCGAACCAAGGTTTTCAAGCTCGTCCCACAAATATATATAGGTTTATGGAGTGTTGGGCTCCGTTTACGGATTGCTCTGTATTTATGCTCGCAATTAAGCTCGAGGTTGGCTACACTATCCCTTGACCATTAAAGGGGTACGAGATACCCACATGGAATTACATTGCTGCCAAAGAGCAGCCCTTCCTGTGGGTGTCTGGTCCGCTTTGAGCGGTCGGGCATCTATTTTTTTGACTGTGTCAGCAGTCAAGACATGTGAGGAAGGAGATCGATGGGCACGACTTCCCCCAAGGCGGTCATCATGGACGAGACCGCCGTCAATCGAGCGATGACCCGCATCGCGCACGAGATTCTCGAGCGCAACGAGGGCTGTGAAGATCTCGCTCTGGTCGGCATCGTCACGCGCGGCGACCTTCTGGCAAAGAAGCTCGCCGAGGAGATCAAGGAGATCGAGGGCGTCGACGTTCCGCTCGGCAGCCTGGACATCAGCTTCTACCGCGATGACTATGCGACCAATTTCGCTCCCGCGATCCACGCTACCAACATTCCCTTCAGCGTCGACGGCAAGCGCGTCGTGCTGGTGGACGACATCCTGTATACGGGCCGTACCATCCGCGCCGCTCCTGACGCCGTCATGGACCTGGGCCGTCCGAGCCGCATCGAGCTGGCAGTCCTCGTTGACCGCGGCCACCGCGAGCTCCCCATCTCGCCGGACTTTGTCGGCAAGAACGTTCCCTCGTCGCATGAGGAGAACGTGCACCTATATATGAAGGAAGTCGACGGCCACACCGCCGTCGAGATTAACGACGTCGCGCCGGGTTCCCACGTGGGCTCCGCGCCGCTGGGAGGTGAGTAGTACCGTGGCGTTCAACCATAAGCACCTGATCGACATTACCGAGTACTCCGAAGAGGACATCAAGCTCATCCTCGAGACCGCCAAGGCGTTCTCCGAGGTCAACGAGCGTGCCATCAAGAAGGTCCCCACGCTCAAGGGCAAGACCATCGTCAACATGTTCAACGAGCCCTCGACGCGCACCCGCAGCTCTTTCGAGCTCGCCGAGAAGCGTCTTTCGGCCGACAGCCTTAACTTTGGCGGCTCCTCGACCTCCACGGTCAAGGGCGAGAGCCTTGTCGACACCGTCGAGACCCTCAACGCCTATAAGATCGACTGCATCGTCGTACGCGATAAGCACGCCGGTGCTCCCTACATCGTCACCCAGAACTCGCCCGCGAGCGTCATCTGCGCCGGTGACGGCAAGCACAACCATCCCACGCAGGCCCTGCTCGACCTGTACACCATCTGGGAGCACAAGGGTGACTTCCACGGTCTGAAGGTCGCCGTCGTCGGCGATATCGCCCACTCCCGCGTTTGCGGCTCGCTGATCCCCGCCCTTAAGATCATGGGCTGCGAGACCTACGCCGTCGCCCCCGGCACGCTGCTGCCGCCGGCGCCCGAGGTCCTGGGCTGCGACCACGTGACGAGCGACCTCGATTCCGTCCTGCCCGAGCTGGACGTCGTCTACATGCTGCGCGTGCAGCAGGAGCGCCTCGAGGGTGCCCCGTTCCCGACCATTCGCGAGTACCACAAGCTCTTCGGCCTGACTAAGGACCGCGAGAAGCTCATGAAGCCCGACGCGATCATCTGCCACCCGGGCCCCATCAACCGCGGCGTCGAGTTCGACTCCTATATGGCCGACCACCCGCAACGCTCCGTCATCCTGGAGCAGGTCTACGCCGGTATCTGCGTGCGTATGGCTATCCTGTATCTGCTGCTTGGAGGTGCCGATAATGGCCTTGCTTCTTAAAAATGCCCACGTCGTCGACCCGTCCGTCGAGCTTGACGGTGTCGTTGACGTCCTGATTGACGGCGACAAGATCGCCGAGGTCGGCGAGAATCTCGCCGTCGAGGGAGCCGAGGTCCGCGACCTTTCCGGCAAGTACCTCGTCCCCGGCCTGGTGGATATGCACGTTCACCTTCGCGAGCCCGGCTACGAGGTCAAAGAGGACATCGAGAGCGGCACCCGCGCAGCTGCCAAGGGCGGCTTTACCGGCGTGTGCGCCATGCCCAACACCGATCCCGTCACCGATAACGGCACCGTCGTGGAGTTCGTCAAGTCCCGCGCTGCCGAGGTCGGCCACTGCCGCGTCTATCCGTCGGGCGCCATGACCCGCGGTCTTAAGGGCGAGGCCATGTCCGAGATGGGCGATATGGTCGCCCACGGCGCCGTCGCCTTCACCGATGACGGTCGCGGCGTGCAGGGCGCGGGCATGCTCCGTCGCTGCATGGACTACGGCAAGATGTTCGGCAAGGTCTTCATGAGCCACTGCCAGGACGAGGACCTGGTCGGCCACGGCCAGATCAACGAGGGCAAGGTCTCGACCCGTCTGGCCCTCGAGGGTTGGCCGGCTGTCGGCGAGGAGCTCCAGATCGCCCGCGACATCGAGATCGCCAAGCTGACCGGTGCCAAGCTGCACATTCAGCACATCTCCACCGCCCATGGTCTGGAGATCGTGCGTGCCGGTAAGGCCGCTGGCGTTCAGGTTACCTGCGAGGCTACCCCGCACCACATGTTCCTGACCGAGAACGACCTGGACGAGACCTACAACACCTCGCTGAAGGTCAACCCGCCGCTGCGTACCGAGGAGGATGCCGAGGCCATCCGTCAGGGCGTCATCGACGGCACCGTCGACGCTATCGTCACCGATCACGCTCCCCACACCCCGTGGGAGAAGGCCCGCGAGTTCGAGCTTGCGCCCTTTGGCATGATCGGCCTCGAGACCTCCCTGTCGCTCGTACTCACCGAGCTGGTCAACACGGGCAAGATGAGCGTGGGCCGCATGGTCGAGCTCATGGCCATCAAGCCGCGTGAGATTCTGGGCCTCGACCAGGTTCAGGTCATGGCGGGCTCCGTTGCCGACCTGACCGTGTTCGACCCCTCTGCCACCTGGACGGTCGGCGAGGACGGTTACGAGTCGCGCGCCGAGAACTCCGGTTTTGCCGGCCGCACGCTTACCGGTCGTGCCACCGATGTGTTTGTCGGCGGTAAGCAGACGCTCGCCGACGGCTGCATCTGCTAGCATAGCCTTATCGCTTTTGTGCGCGGTGCCCTTGCGGTGCCGCGCTTTCTGTTCGTTTTGACCATGCAATCGCATGGGGGATTGGAGCGTCTATGCCCACACCTTCCACTGCACGCATGCACGACTTCGAGGTCGTCTCGAACCAGGAGATCGCCGACGGCATCTTCTCGCTCGTCATCTTGGCCCCCAAGCTTGCAAGTGCGCTCAAGCCCGGTCAGTTTGTGAACATCGCCGTGCCCGGCGATGCGTCCTCGCTGCTTCGCGTGCCCCTGAGCTTCTATCGCGCCGACGCCCAGGCCGGTACCGTCGAGCTGTGGTACGCCGTCGTGGGCGACGACACCCGTCGTCTATCGCAGATGGCCCCCGGCTCCAAGTCCAACCTGTTGGGCCCTGGCGGCCTCGGCTGGCTTGTTCCCGAGGGCACCAGGAAGGCGCTGCTCGTGGCGGGCGGCATCGGCGTTCCGCCCGTGCTCTGCCTCGCCGGCAAGCTTGTCGAGCAGGGCGTGGATGTCGACGTTTGCCTGGGCTTTGGCACCGCTTCCAAGGCCGTGGGTGTCGATGAGTTCCGCGCGCTGGGCGCCACGGTTAACGTGTGCACCGATGATGGCACGCTGGGCACGCACGGTTTTTGCACCGACCCGGCAGCCGAGCTGCTTGGCGAGGGCGGCTACGACTAC
>URNJ01000029.1 GCA_900549215.1 uncultured Collinsella sp. | reverse complement strand
TGCTTCTTTGGGGGGCCCCCCGGCCCGATGCGATCGGGTGCCCCGCTTCGTTTGTTGGTGCAAAGTAACCTGACCCCTTTGCACCACCACAAAGGTGCTTGGCATCTTTGTGGTGGTCGGCGGCTAAGCGGTGGGGAGTCCTGGCGTGTTAGCTGGCTGCTGCGGTTTGAGGTGGGCGTTGCGCCAGATGATTTGGATGATGTAGCCGAGTGTAAAGACGAAGGCCACGCCGCTGATGAAGTCGCCTACGAGGGGAAGCCCCGTGAGGGCGCCTGCGATCACGCCGCCCACAGCCGCCATGGCGTAGCGGTTCTGGCTGTTTCCGACCATGCGCGCGATCGCGCAGCCCGCAAAGGCGCTCGACACCAGTGCGATGCCAATAACACCGCACAAGAGGGCTCCGGCAAGCGACAGACCAGCGATAGAGATAATCAGCAGTAGGACGGCGGGGACGATAGCAATCGTGCTCAGAAGACCGCTCACCCACAGGGGCATGGGGCGCTGGTGGAGCATGCCGGCGGCGCTGGCGGTCGCGCGCGGAAAGACGAGCTCGAGCAGCAGAGCGACAAAGCAGGTCGAGAGTGCCGCGGCGACGATACCGCCGATGACATCGTTAACGGTGGAAGCATCCTCGTTCTCGGTGCGGTCGATCTTGAGCGCGCCTACCTCGGCTCCTGCGGCACGCTCGGGGTCCTCGGAGACGTGCGCGTTCACGGTGCCGGTGATGTGGGCGTCCTTGCCCAGGATGAGCTTGTCGGCCCAAACCTCGACATCGCCCTCGACGGTGCCATCGATGGTCACCGTATCGCCCGCAAGCGCTGCCGACTTGGTAGAGCCGCGCAGGGCAACCGTCTCGCCTATCGCGTAAAAACAGTTGGCGGTGCTGTCGGAATTGAGCACAACGTGCTGACCGACGACCGTGACGCTGCCATCAACCGTGGTCTTGGCGATATCGATAGTGCGTGCCGCCAAGCGGACGGCGCCGCCCACCGTGCAGTCGCGGATAGAGAGGGTATCGCCCGCGGCGATGATATCGCGGTCAATGGACGCATCGTTCAAGTTGAGGGCCTGGCCGGCCCAGTACAGGTCACCTTCGACGCCGGACGAATTGGCGTCATTGTCGGTCGCAAGTACGTTGCCTGCGGTGTCCGTGCCGGCGAACGACGCCGTGGGAAGTGCGGTGAGCGCGAGCGCGATGAGCGCGAATAAGATCGTGATGCGGCCCCACGCTTTACGGCGTTGGGTCGACGGGAATTGATTACAGGGCATAGTGAATCCTTCGTCAGATGCTCGACATACACCTAACAGAGTACCCAACGCGTGGGCGCTCTAAAAGAACCTCTCGGTTGCATTTCGAAGGATGAGCCCGCGCCACCTACTTTTTGCGGTGCAAAAAGCGTGCGATGTCATCCTCGGTGGGGCTTTTGATATCAAAGCGCAGCGACAGCCAGCGTAGCCCCATGGTCACCACGACGCAAACGACCAGTGCGACGACATTGCTGACCAAGCCGCTCATGACAAGGCAAACATAGCTTGCCGATCCGGCGATGGCCGCGATGGCATAGAAGTTGGTGCGCTGGAAGATACCCGGCACCACACCCATAAAACCATCTCGCAGCATGCCGCCGCCCACCGCGGTAAAAAAGCCCATCATGATGCACACCGCCGGCGCAAAGCCGTAGACCAGCGCCTTGTCTGCGCCGGTTGCCGCATAAATACCCACCGAGATGATATCGAGCAGGGGAATGAGCTTTTCGGGCTTGTCGACGATTGCCGGGAAGATGTAGATGATGGCCGCGGTGGCGATGGAGAGCGGGAGCGCCATCGGTTGGTTGAGGATGTAGACGTTGCCCACCTGCAGCGTCATATCGCGCAAAAGACCGCCGCCCAGTCCACAGACCACGGCGAGCGCGACGGCGCCCACCAGGTCGAGTTTGTGCTCGCGTGCGACCAACACGCCCGAGATCGATGCCGCGACGACGGCGAACATCTCGAGCCAAAACGGGATGGCAACCATGGCATCCGAGGCGTGTGCGGTAACGATCATAGCGGCGGCAACGGGCAAGATGGGGTCCTTTGAGTAACGGGTTTAGACAATGCCCGTACATAGTACATGTTCGGCGCCGATTGCGACCCTATTGCTCGGCAAACGGTCGGGACTGGGTACGGTCATAGGTTCCATGTTTGGGGATCCGGGTTGATGCTGAACGCGATGGGGGCGTGGTCGAATAGGAGGGATGTCCAAATTTTGAGCTCCGCTCAAAATTTATCCGGTCGGCTTGCGCCGACCGCGCTGCGCTAAAAACGCGCCACGGGCGCGTTTTCTTTACGCTCCGCGCCCTGGCGGGTTCGAATCCCTCCTCCTCCGCCGTATTTGCTTGTTAGGGACTCAAAACAAAAAAGCTCCCATTCCCGGGAGCTTTCTCAACCAAAATGGCGGAGGAGGAGGGATTCGAACCCTCGTGACCTTATACAGGCCAAACGGTTTTCGAGACCGCCGCATTCAACCACTCTGCCACCCCTCCGCGTGGGGTAAAAACAAAGCAGGCTCGAAGGCCTGCTTTGGAATTAACTGGCGGAGAGTCAGGGATTTGAACCCTGGAGACGCTTTTGACGCCTACACGATTTCCAATCGTGCTCCTTCGGCCACTCGGACAACTCTCCGTTAAATGCGAAAGTCAGTATACACGAGGAATCGCAAAGTGCAAGCAGAAAAGTTGGCATTTTTTAAAACGCTTGGCCGCGCTTGGCGTTGCAGTGGGGTTTGAGGTGCCAAAAAACGGCTTCCGACCAGCGTGGTTGATCAACTCAATTGTTCAAAAGGGGTATTCATAAGCGACTTGGCAATGAATTTAAAAATCTTTGGGTGGTGCTGTGGACCACTGGTATGCATTTTGCGATCACAGCCTTGTGCCCGTTGACCTGCGGCTTGGCTCAGCTTGTCCCCACGGCACCGTATCTTGTCCACAGATCTGTCAAGCTTTTGGTCGGCATTTGGTTGGAATGCGCATGAAACGTGGTGCGAGTATGGGCATATGTGGAGGTCATGAGGTTGTAGCTGCAAATTATTGCAGCCTAGGAGGTTGAAAGATATTATTACCAAGTCTTTTCCTGCTTCAGGCGCACCTTCACGACCTGAAGCCACATTTGCCCAGAGGAGGTGACAATATGAAGGCTTATGAACTGCTGTTCTTTGTTGACCCGTCGCTCGACCCCGAGACTCGTCTCGCTGTTATGAAGCGTATCGATACCACGATCGCTGAGGGCGCTGGCAAGGTCGACTCCGTTGACGAGTGGGGCAAGCGCAAGCTCGCCTACGAGATCAACGACCTCACCGATGGTGACTACACCCTCATCAACTTCCACGCAGATCCTACCCAGATCGCCGAGCTTGATCGCGTCCTGCGCATCACCGACGCTGTGGTCCGCCACATGATCGTCCGTCGCGACGACCAGGAGTAAGACTGTCGTTTTGGACTGGGCTTGTGCCCCAAGAGGAAGTAGTGAGTTATGAGCATCAATCGAGTGAACATCACCGGTAACCTCACCCGCGATCCCGAGCTGCGCGCCACCGCCGGCGGAACCCAGGTTCTGTCCTTTGGCGTCGCCGTGAACGATCGTCGCCGCAACGCGCAGACTGGCGAGTGGGAGGACTATCCCAACTTTGTCGACTGCACCATGTTCGGCACCCGCGCCGAGGCCGTGAGCCGTTTCCTGGCAAAGGGAAACAAGGTCGCGATCGAGGGCAAGCTGCGCTACAGCTCTTGGGAGCGCGACGGCCAGCGCCGGAGCAAGCTTGAGGTCATCGTCGATGAGATCGAGTTTATGAGCTCCCGTGGTGGCCAGGGTGGCTACGATCAGGGCGGTTACGCCCCCGCAGCGCCCGCGCCCGCAGCACGTCCTGCCGCACCGGTGGCCACGCCGCCTGCGGTCGACGTCTACGATGAGGACATCCCGTTCTAAGGGTTGTTCACCTATTTTTGAGTGAGAGGCGGCTTCGGTTCGCCGAAGTTGCCAAATGAAAGGTATTTTGACATGGCTAATGATTTTTCTGCACGTCAGCCGCGTCGTAAGTACTGCCAGTTCTGCAAGGAGAACACTGAGTTCATCGACTATAAGGACACTCAGCTTCTCCGTAAGTACATGACCGACCGTGGCAAGATCAAGCCCCGTCGCGTCACTGGCGCTTGCACGCAGCATCAGCATGACATCGCCAACGCCATCAAGCGCGCCCGCGAGATGGCTCTCCTGCCGTACACCGTCCCCGTGGTTTCCTCTCGTGGCAACCGCGACCGCGGCTAAGAAGGGAGACGCATCATGAAGGTTATTCTTCTCGATGAGATCAAGGGCAAGGGCGGCGAGGGTGACGTCGTAGAGGTCGCTCAGGGTTACGCTGAGAACTTCCTGTTCCCCAAGAAGCTCGCTGTTGCCGCCACCAAGGGCAACCTCAAGCAGCTTGACGAGCGTCGCAACAACATCGCCAAGCGCGAGGCCGTCCGTCTGGCTACCGCCAACGAGACCAAGGCTGCCTTCGAGGGCAAGACGGTCACCGTTGACGTCAAGGTCGGCGACGAGGGCATCCTCTTTGGCTCCGTTACCGCCGCTATGATCGCTGACGCCATCAAGGCTCAGCTCGGTATGGACATCGACCGCAAGCGCGTCGAGCTCGGTAAGCCCATCAAGGTTGCCGGTGCCCACACCGTTGCCATCTCGCTGTACCGCGAGATCAAGGCCGAGGTTGTCGTTCTCGTCGGCGTTACCGCCGAGGAGCTCGCTGCCGAGGCTGAGGTCGAGGAGGCCGCTGAGGTCGCCGAGGCCGAGACCGCCGAGGTCGAGACTGAGGCTGCTGCCGAGTAGCATTTGCTGCAACGCAACAATCTTGTTCTAAGAAGGGCGCTCTGGGAAACCAGGGCGCCCTTTTGTTTTTTGCGCTGAGTGAGTGTCATAGTGAACGTCGCGTCGAAGTCCTGTGTACAGGACCGTTCATCCGTTTGGTTCGGTGATGATTGGCCGCGTGCGGCGCGTTTTGGGACCGTGGCTGATACTATGGATGCTCGCAAGCGATATGAATGAGGATGCTCATGGCATATGACGATAGGGAGACCGGGCTGACGGTTGAGGACCGCGGCTCAAAGTTGGGTCTTCCCCAAAACCAAGATGCAGAGGCCAATGTACTGGCCGCTATGCTGCTATCGCCCGAGGTGGTCGAAGAGGCCCAGGTCGAGCTGCAGCCCGATGACTTCTACCGGCCCATTCATAAGACCATCTATACCGCGATGGTCGATATGTACAACAGCCGCATTCCCATCGACTCCATCTCGCTGATCGATTACCTGCGAAGCATCAACAAGCTCGATGCCGTGGGCGGCGAAGCGTACATTTTGGAGTTGATGGGTCAGACCCTGTCGCTCGTCAACTGGCAGCACCATGCCGCCATCGTTCGCCGCGATTCGATGCTGCGCGAGCTGATCGGCGCCACCAACGAGATCAACGCGCTGGCATATAACGCCCCCACCGACACCAAAGAGGTTGTCGAGCTGGCCGAGAGCAAGCTGCTCAAGGTCACGGCACGCGAGGTCAAGTCGAGCTACAAGACGCTGACCGAGTTTATGGTCGAGGCCTATAACGAGGCCGAGGAAGTGTGCCAGGCCGGTGGTCAGGCTGCGGGCGTGCCCACGGGCTTCCCGTCGCTCGACCGCATGCTCATGGGCTTCCGCGAGGGCCAGCTCATCATCATCGGCGCCCGTCCTGCTGTAGGTAAGACGTCGTTCGCTCTGAACCTGGCACTTAACGCTGCCGCTGCCGGTTATACCGTCGGCTTCTTCTCTCTGGAGATGTCGGGCAAGGAAATTGCCCAGCGTCTGATTTGCGCCTACGCCATGATCTCGATCAGTGACTTCCGCATGGGCCGCATTAGCCCCGAGCAGTGGGCCAATATCAACGAGGCCACGCAGACCTTGTCCAAGCTCGATATTCTGATTGACGATACGCCCGGCACCACAGTGACCGAGATTCGCGCCAAGAGCCGCCGCATGCTCCATAACAAGGAGAAGGCAATCATCATCCTGGACTACCTGCAGCTGGTGAGTCCTCCGCCGGGACGCCGCTCCGAGAGCCGTACCGTCGAGGTTTCGGAGATGTCGCGTGGTCTGAAGATCATGGCCAAGGAGCTTAAGATCCCGCTCATCGCGCTATCGCAGCTCTCGCGTCAGGTCGAATCCCGTACCGGCAAGCGCCCGCAGCTTTCCGACCTTCGTGAATCGGGCTCCATCGAGCAGGACGCCGATATCGTTATGTTCTTGGACCGCTCCGCCGACGAGGCCGAAGCCTCGCGCGACGATCGACCCGACGAGGGCGTTACGCGTATCGTCGTGGCCAAGAACCGTTCGGGCCCGATCGGCGACGTCGACCTGATGTTCCTGCCGGCATCTACCAAGTTCTATGAGCTTGATGGGGCACATGCCGAGGAGTAGGACAGGCGCCCGTTGCACGGGTATACTGGAAATGTTTTGTGCTTCTGCGTGCCGGCGTGGCGCGTAGACAGTCCATGAATGTAAGGAGTAAACATGCCGTCAACCGTTTTGGTCGGTGCCCAGTGGGGCGATGAGGGCAAGGGTAAGATTTGCGACCTGGTCGCCGGCGACTTCGATGCCGTCGTGCGCTACTCGGGCGGCAACAACGCCGGTCACACCATCGTCGTCAATGGCAAGAAGTACGGCCTGCACCAGGTGCCCTCCGGCATCATGTATTCCGACCACGTGTCGGTGATCGGTAACGGCTGCGTCGTCAACCCCAAGGTTGTCCTTGAGGAGATCGACATGTTCGAGGCCGACGGCATCACCACCAAGAACCTCAAGATTAGCGGCAACGCGCATGTCATCATGCCGTACCACATCGATCTGGATGGCGCCTTTGAGCAGAAGCTCGGCAAGAAGAACATCGGTACCACCAAGCGCGGCATCGGTCCATGCTATCAGGACAAGATGGCTCGCATCGGCCTGCGCATGCAGGACATGCTGGACGAGGCGCTGTTCCGCGACAAGCTGGAGACCGCCCTCGCCCGCGTGAACCCCGAGCTTGAGCTCATCTACAACCTGCCCACCTACACCGTGGACCAGATTTGCGACGAGTACCTGCCGATGGCCGAGCGCCTGCGCCCCTACATCACCGAGACGAGCCTGCTGCTCAACAACATGATCGACGAGGGCAAGGACCTGCTGTTTGAGGGCGCCCAGGCGACGCTGCTCGACATCGACCACGGCACCTATCCGTACGTGACGTCTTCCAACTGCACCGCCGGCGGCGCCATTACCGGCTCCGGCGTCGGCATGAAGAACGTCGATCGCGTGCTGGGCGTCATGAAGGCTTATATCACCCGCGTCGGTTCGGGCCCCATGCCCACCGAGCTTTCCTATGAGTCTGAGGCTGGCCACACGCTGACCGAGGAGGGCTATGAGTACGGCGTGACCACCGGTCGCCGTCGTCGTTGCGGCTGGTTTGACGGCCCTATCGCCAACTATGCCTCGCGCGTCAACGGCCTCACCGACATCGCCGTGACCAAGCTCGACGTGCTTTCGGCCTTCGACACCATCAAGGTGTGCGTGGCCTACGACGTCGATGGCGAGCGCTACACCAGCGTGCCCGAGCATCAGGTGCGCTTTGAGCATGCCAAGCCCATCTACGAGGAGCTCCCTGGCTGGAAGTGCGACATCACCGGTTGCCGCAGCTTTGACGAGCTGCCGCAGGAGGCTCAGGACTACGTGGCGTTTATCGAGGATCTGGCACACACCCGCGTGACGTTCATTGGCGTTGGCGCTGGTCGCGAGCAGATCATCAACCGATTCTGGAAGTAATCGGGACTATTTGGTTATTGCGATATACCCCTTTGCAGCCCGGACGGGCGGCCGAGGGGTATATTTGCTTGCAAAGGGCTCGCGCGGAGCGGGCCATTCATCCATAGAGGAGGCACCCTTGAAGGCGGACACTCAAACCATCGACATCCTGTTGTTGGGCAGCGGCGGCCGTGAGCATGCTTTGGCAGCTAAGCTCGCAGCATCACCGCGCGCCGGCAAGCTCTACATCGCGCCGGGTAACGGCGGCACCGCGAGCTGCGGCGAGAACGTTGTTCTCGACGACTGCGATCCTGCGGCCGTGGCGGCGTTTGCGCAGAGCCACGGATGCGGACTCGTGGTAATTGGCCCCGAGGCTCCGCTCGTGGCGGGCGTGGCCGACGCCGTGCGCGCGGCGGGTATTCCCTGCTTTGGCCCGGGTGCCGAGGGCGCCCAGATGGAGGGCTCCAAGCTGTTCTCCAAGCAGCTCATGGAGCGTGCGGGCATTCCGACGGCAGCCTATGGTTCGTTTACCGACGAGGCTTCGGCTCTCGCCTACGTGCGCGAGCAGGGCGCCCCGCTGGTCGTCAAGGCCGACGGCCTTGCCGCGGGCAAGGGCGTTATCGTGGCGACCGAACTTGAGCAGGCCGAGGAGGCCGTGCGCGAGTGCTTTGGCGGCACCTTTGGCGATGCCGGCAATACCGTGGTCATCGAGGAGATGCTGACCGGCCCCGAGTGCTCGCTGTTGGCCTTTACCGACGGCAAGACCGTGCGCCCCATGGCCACCTCGCAGGACCACAAGCGCGCGCTCGAGGGTGACAAGGGCCCCAACACCGGCGGCATGGGCGTCTACAGCCCGGTGCCCATCGTGACCGACGAGGAGCACGCCACGATGGTGAAGGTCATGGAGCAGACCGTGGCAGAGCTCGCCGCCGAGGGCATCGACTACCGCGGCTGCCTGTACGGCGGCTTTATGCTCACGCCTGCCGGCCCCAAGGTGCTGGAGTTCAATGCCCGCTTTGGCGACCCCGAGACGCAGGTCGTGCTGCCGCGCCTTAAGAACGACCTGGTCGAGGTCATGCTGGCTTGTGCCAACTGCGAGCTCGACCAGATTGAACTCGACTGGCGCGACGAGTGGGCCGTGGCCGTTGTCCTGACGAGCGCGGGCTACCCCGGCAGCTACGAGAAAGGCAAGGTCATCACCGGTATTGAGGATGCCGAGGCCATGGAGAACGTGACGGTGTACCACGCGGGCACTGCCGTGGTGGACGGCCAGCTCGTGACCAATGGTGGCCGCGTGCTTGCCGTGACCGCTCTGGGCGACACGTTCGAGAACGCTCGCAACCTTGCCTACGAGGCCTGCGAGAAGATTGATTTTGAGGGCAAGACCCTGCGTCACGACATCGGCCTGCGCGCGCTGCGCGGCCGCGATGCCTGGGATGCCTAAAATCCGAGAGGAATGAGACGGATGGACGAGAAGAACGAAGAGCTCGTGGACGCGCAGATCGTCGAAGAGGACAGCCGCATGTATGGGCACGCCGAGGGCGAGCCTGGCGGCGAGGTCGCTGACGAGCCGGCGCTGGTGCTGGGCGACGACGACCCGCACGATGCCGAGCTGCACGAGAAGATTCTTTCGGAGGAGTGCGCCTGGAAGGGCAAGATCCTCGACGTCCACCGTCTTGAGGTTGAGCTGCCCAACGGTCACCGCAGCGCCCGCGATATCGTTCGCCATCCGGGTGCGGCGGCCGTTGTGGCACTTACCCAGAGCGGCAAGATCGTACTGGTGCGTCAGTACCGCACCGCCATCGACCGCGTGACGGTCGAGATTCCCGCCGGCAAGCTCGATCCGGGCGAGGACCCGCTCGATTGCGCAAAGCGCGAACTGCATGAGGAGACGGGCTTTAGGGCTGGTCGTATTCGCTTTTTGACGTCGATTGTCACGTCCTGCGGTTTTTGCGATGAGATTATCCACATCTACTTGGCTACCAAGCTCGAGTTCGATGCGCCCAACCCCGATGATGACGAGTTTGTCAACGTGGACCTGGTGCCGCTGCACGAGCTGATCGACGCCGTGCTCGACGGCAAGATCGAGGATGCCAAGACTGTCGTGGGCGCCTTAGCTTGCGACAGCATCGCGCACCGCTTGAGTGGAACTGATCTTTAAAAGCGAGGGCGACCCTGGGACAAACACCACTGATTATTTTGTCCCAGGGTTTTACGTTGTTGTTTTATCTCCGAGGACTGCATGTTTAGAAGATTCTTGTCTTATTACAAGCCCCAGATGGGGCTTTTTGTTGCTGATACTGTTTGTGCTCTGGTGCTTGCCGCCATTGACCTGGCGTTCCCCATTATTCTGCGCAATTTGACCGGTAGGCTGTTTACTCAGGGTCAGGCTGCCATCATGCAGGCGCTCGGCATGATCGCGGTGGGCTTGGTGTTGATGTATGCCGTCCGCTGCGCCTGCCGCTACTTTGTGAGCTATTGGGGTCACGTGATGGGCGCGCGCATGGAGTCCAAGATGCGCGAGGACCTGTTCGACCAGTATGAGCGCTTTAGCTTTGCGTACTTCGACCGCAACAGCTCGGGCGACATGATGAGCCGCGTGGTCAACGACCTGTTCGATATCTGCGAGGCGGCGCACCACGTGCCCGAGTGGATCATCATCTGCGGCATCGAGATTATCGGCTCGTTTGTGATTCTCTTTACCATCGCCCCGGTGCTGGCGCTCGCCATGGCCGTGGTGACGGCGGCGTTTGCGGTCATCATGTTTTGGCAGAACATGCGCATGCGCGAGGTCTTTAACGACAACCGCAAAAAAATCAGTGGCATCAATGCGCAGCTGCAGGATTCGCTGGCGGGCATGCGCGTGGTCAAGAGCTTTGCCAATGAGGAGACCGAACGCTTCAAGTTCCGCGCCTCAAACAATCGCTATCTTTCGTCCAAGGAGAACATGTATCACGCCATGGGCGTCTATACCGCGACGTATGGCCTGCTCTCGGGTGTGCTCTATGTGATCGTGGTGCTGCTGGGCGGCTGGCTGGTCGCCCAGGGACAGCTGCAGGCGGTCGATATGGCGACCTTTGCACTCTACATTTCGCTGTTCTGCACGCCGCTCGAGACACTCGTCAATTCGGCCGAAACGTATCAGAAGGCTATCGCCGGCTTTAAGCGTATGGACGAGGTGCTCTCGACCGCGCCGGATATCCAGGACAAGCCGGGCGCCACGGATCTGCAGGTGACTGCCGGCGCCGTGGAGTATCACGACGTGTGCTTTAACTACGAGGATGTTGAGCTGGGCGAGGGCGATGCCGACGAGCGTCCCGTTATCGACCATATGGACCTGTCCATCAAGCCCGGGCAGACCATCGCTTTGGTTGGCCCTTCGGGCGGTGGCAAGTCCACGACCTGTTCGCTGCTGCCGCGCTTTTATGACGTGGCTGCCGGATCCATTAGCATCGACGGCCAAGACGTGCGCGATGTGACGCAGCAGAGCCTGCGCCGTGCCATCGGCCTGGTGCAGCAGGATGTCTATCTGTTTGACGGTACGATTGGCGAGAACATCGCCTACGGCAAGCCGGGCGCTACAGCGGAAGAGATCGCCGAGGCCGCCCGTCGCGCCAACATCGATGCCTTTATCGAGTCGCTTCCACAGGGCTACGACACCGTGGTGGGCGAGCGTGGCAGCCGTCTTTCGGGCGGACAGAAGCAGCGTGTTGCCATCGCGCGCGTGTTTCTCAAGAACCCCAAGATCCTGATCTTGGACGAGGCGACGAGTGCTTTGGATAACGAGAGCGAGGAGGCGGTCCAGGAGTCGCTCGAAGAGCTGGCACGCGGCCGTACCACAATCATCATCGCCCACC
Source organism: uncultured Collinsella sp. (assembly GCA_900549215.1). Taxonomy (GTDB): domain Bacteria; phylum Actinomycetota; class Coriobacteriia; order Coriobacteriales; family Coriobacteriaceae; genus Collinsella. The sequence goes on along the minus strand of URNJ01000029.1, from coordinate 3,634 downwards.
GTCTTTCGACCATTAAGCATGCTGACGAGATTGCGACCGTTGAGCATGGTCGCGTTGTGGAACGTGGCACGCACGAGGAGCTTCTCGCCCGCGGCGGCACCTATGCCCGTTACTATCGAATGCAGTTCGAAGGTGCGCGTGCGCACGAGCTCGACTGATTGATATGACAGGAAGTTTATGGCTGACAAGAACCCTTTGACTCCGGAAGAAGTGACGGAGTTATTCTCCGAAATCGATGCATCCGGTGTCTTGGATCCCACGCTTGCCAAAAAGCGAACCGAGCGCATGCGTGAGAAGGAGGCTGCGGCCAAGCGCGGTGACAAAGCTGCGCTAGCGCAGCTGCGCAGCGAGGACCGCGCGAGCCAGGCAAAACATATCGACCCGCTGTCCGAGGACGATCCTTCGGGCTCGCAGGTGAGTCATACCATTACGAAGACCGCGATGGCCGTGGTCATTGGTATTTTGGTGCTGATCGTGGGCATGCAGATTGGCTACGGCGTGATGCGTCGTCTGAACACCGCCAACCTGTCCGAGAGCGTTTCGGTCGATACCGTTTCGACGGCGCTGAAGGGCGGCCTTGAGTGGGGCAACGGCTTTACGCAGTTCCCGCTCGACTTTACCGTCGATGAAGCCGATGAGCGTACGGGCACGGTCGAGGTGACGGTGTTGGACACATCGTCTGCCAACGAGCTCGAGCTGCTGTCCAACGGGCAGATTCAGGCCGCGGCGCTTGCGACCAACGCGCTGCTCAACGATAAAATCGACCGCGTGGTGTATAACGTTCACGCCTATATCGACGAGGATAGCAACATTCAGCACGATTCCTTCTTTGGCATGTTTCCCGCCCAGGGCCACCAGAGCGCCATCCTGACGTTCGTGTGGACCAAGAGCTCATCCAACGCCACGAGTATCGACTGGAAGATGCGCATCGTGAGTATGGATGACACCATCGCCGAGCGCATTCAAAAACAGGTGAACTCGGTGTCGTCGTTGATTGAGGACCCGGTGGTGAGCCAGACCAAGATTGACGAGGAAAAGGACGAACGTGACCTGGAACATCGTCTGCATGGCCGCGAGATTTTCCGCGGCGGCAAGCCCGATCGCTCACCGTCCGATCTGCTGGAACAGGACAAGAAAAAGTAAGAGGCCATCATCCCGCGTGAGCCACAAGCCCACGCGGGATGATTTTTCTGGGACGGGGATTAAAAAATCATTATGCATAGAAAGTCATAATTATCATTTCGTAAACATTTCGATGAAATTAACGCCATGAGGCATGCTTGCGGTTACAATACCGCGAGGCCTAACTACACACCTTTAAGCCGGTCCCGTGAGACCGGGAAGGAGAATTATGGCGAACAACCATACCGCGGGCGCTGCCGCCCGCACCTTCGCGCCCAGCGAGCTTTGCCAGCGTATGCTGGCCAAAACCAGCAAGGGCACCTGCGGTCCCTGCATCCTGTATCTTGAGGATGGGACCATTTTTTATGGACGTGCATGCGGCGCCGCGGGCACCGCGACCGGCGAAGTCTGCTTCAACACCTCGCTCGAGGGCTACTTTGAGGTCATGACCGACCCGAGTTATGCCGGCCAAATCGTAACCATGACCTATCCGCAGATCGGCAACTACGGTATTGACGAGACCGACGTCCAGTCGGCCTTCCCCGGCGACGCCGTGCGCCCCGCGAGCGCTCCGGCTATGCGCGGCATGATCGTTCGCGACATGTGCGCCACGCCTTCTAACTGGCGCTCGGCCGTCAGCGTGCCGGAGTACCTGCGCGCCCACGGCATCGTCGCTATCGAGGGTGTCGACACCCGCGCTCTGGTGCGCCATCTGCGCGACAATGGTTCCAAGATGGGCATTATCTCGACCGAGATCTTCGACGCCGATGAGCTTGCCGAGCGTCTGGCCGCAGCGCCCACGCTGGTGGGCGAGAATCTGGTCAAGACCGTGAGTTGCCCCGCGCCTCACGAGTTTGCAGCTGCCGACCTGCCCGCTACGCATGACTTTGCGCTTGCCCCTGCCGCTCCTGCCCGACACAAAGTGGTCGCCTCCGACAGCGGCGCCAAGCGCGGCATTCTGGAGGGCCTCGTCCGCGCCGGCTGCGACCTTACTGTCGTGCCGTGGGATACGCCCGCGAGTGAGGTGCTCGACATGAATCCCGATGGCGTCTTTTTGTCCAACGGCCCCGGCGACCCCGATGCCGTGGTCGAGACCTACGAGCAGGTGCAGCAGCTGATCGGCAAGGTGCCGGTCTTTGGTATTTGTCTTGGTCACCAGATGATCAGCCTGGCCTGCGGCGCCCAGATGGAAAAGCTTAAGTTCGGTCACCGCGGTGGCAACCAGCCGGTCATGAACCTGGTAAGCCGTCGCGTGGAGATCACCGCACAAAACCATGGCTTTGGCCTGCTGTTCCCCAGCTTGGGCAAGCTTGTCCCCGAGCTTTCCGGCGGCGAGACCGAGCACGCTGCCAACGGCGACCTGCGCGTCTGGGTGCGCCGCGGTATCGCGCCGGTTGTGATGAACGAGCGCTTTGGCCGTATTCGCCTAACACATGTGAACCTCAACGACGGCACCGCCGAGGGCATCCAGCTGCTCGACGCCCCGTGCTTCTCGGTCCAGTACCACCCCGAGGCTTCGCCTGGCCCCACCGATGCCCACTATCTCTTTACCGCCTTTACGCGACTCATGGACGGCGAGGAGAACTACCTGGACATCGATACCGCCAAGGACCGCCTTGCTGGCTGGAATTTCGCCGAGACCGCCGCGACTGAGACCGAGGAGAACTAACATGCCGAAACGTACTGACATCAAGCGTATCCTCGTTATTGGTTCGGGCCCCATCGTCATTGGCCAGGCCTGCGAGTTCGACTACTCTGGCGCCCAGGCCTGCAAGGTGCTCAAGGAGGATGGCTTTGAGGTCATCCTGGTCAACTCCAACCCGGCGACCATCATGACCGACCCGGGTCTTGCCGACCGCACCTATGTCGAGCCCATCACCGCCGAGTTTATCGAGCGCGTGATCAAGAAAGAGCGCCCGGACGCGCTGCTGCCCACACTGGGCGGCCAGACCGGTCTGAACGCCGCCGTCGAGCTGGCGAAAGACGGTACGCTCGACAAGTACGGCGTCGAGATGATCGGCTGCGACCTGGCCGCCATCGAGCGCGGCGAGGACCGCAAGCTCTTTAACGAGGCTATGGCCGAGATCGGCCTGGAGGTCGCGCGCTCGGGCTATGCCTACAGCGTGGCTGACGCCGAGGCCATCGCCGAGCTCGTGGGCTATCCCTGCGTACTGCGCCCGAGCTTTACCCTCGGCGGCGCCGGCGGCGGCATCGCTCACACCCACGAGGAGCTCGTCTCCATCGTGAGCCAGGGCCTGGAGCTCTCGCCTGCCCACGAGGTGCTGGTCGAGGAGTCCATCGAGGGCTGGAAAGAGTATGAGATGGAGGTCATGCGTGACCACGCCGGCAACGGCATCATCGTGTGCTCCATCGAGAATCTCGACCCCATGGGCGTGCATACCGGCGACTCCATCACCGTGGCGCCTGCGCAGACCCTCTCCGACCTTGAGTATCAGCGCATGCGCGTGGCCTCGCTCGCCATTCTGGAGAAGATCGGCGTCGAGACCGGCGG
>URNJ01000028.1 GCA_900549215.1 uncultured Collinsella sp. | reverse complement strand
CGGTCTTTCATGCAGCAGGGGCTCTCAATGTTTTTATGTCCTGCTCATATCGTCTGTGCCCTTGTCTGTTATCTCACCATGCTCAAGACGGTTGAGATTCTGCTTGGAGCAGCTGGCTTGGCTGCCGACAATACAACGGTGGAAGCTCTTCAGAAGGTCGGCCTTACGTCCATTCAGGCGAGTGAGCAGTCCGCACTCTACACTACCTCGCTCGGCTTTTTTGGCTACAGCTCTGGTGTCTTTGGTGGCATTATCGTGGGCTGCCTGGTCGCTTGGATCACCGGACGTTTTTACAAGACCAAGCTTCCAACGGCGCTGGCGTTTTTTGCGGGCAGTCGAACGGTCCCCATTGTATCGCTGGTTGCCGGTGGCATCCTGGGCGGCATCATGTACTTCGTCTGGCCCGTCATCGGTGGATGCTTCTCGGGTATTGCGACGTTCGTGAAAGGCTCCGGTCTGGTCGGTACGTTTGTCTATCGCTGGGTGCTCGAGAGCCTTGTGCCGTTTGGCTTACATCCGCTGCTCGAGACGCCCATGTATTGGACTGAGCTTGGCGGCTCCATGGTCGTCGATGGAACGCGCGTGGTGGGCAATAGCGCCATTCAGCTTGCACAGCTCGCTTCTCCCAGCAGCGACAAGCTCTTGGTTAGGGCCTTCATGGCTGGTTATGGCATTAACGATTATGCGTTGTTCCCGGGCATCGCCCTTGCTATGTGGTCTTGTGCCAAGCCCCAGAACCGCAAGAAGGTTGCTGGTCTTTTAATCCCCACAGTGATTTCGACTGTTTTCTTTGGTGTTACGGAGCCTATTCTCTTTACGTTCCTGTTTGCCGCCCCCTGGCTCTACTTTGGCGTTTACGCTCCGCTTTCCGGACTGGGTGAAGTTCTCTCGGAGGCAATGGGCGTTTCGGTGTACCAGGGAAATATCAAGGACCTGATCCCATTCTTATTCCGCCCCGAGAAGCTTAATCTGCTTCCGTACCTTATTCTGCTCCCCGCCTTTTTCCTGGCAGCTTTCTTCCTCTTCCGGTTCTTTATTACTAAGTTCGATATCAAGACGCCCGGTCGAGACGATGGTGACGATATTGAGTTGATCAACAGCAGAGCTGAGTTCGAGGCAAAGGCCGCTGAGGCAAAGGGCGAGTCTGATAGCACTCCCGAGAAGGCAGTCCAGGGCCGTGCGACCAAGGACAGCGCGCTTGCTGTTGGCATTGTCGAAGCGCTTGGTGGAGCCGGCAACATTGATGATCTTGACAACTGCATCTCACGTCTTCGCGTGATTGTCAAGGATGGTTCTAAGGTTGCAGACGACGAGGTGTTCACCAAGAATCTTGAAGCTATGGGCGTTATCCGCCTGAGCGACAAGGCAATCCAGGTCATTTACGGTCCTCGTGTCGGCGAAGTCGCTTCTGAGGTGCACGAAGTTCTCGGTGACGAGTAAAACGCGCAAGTGGCTTTCAATCGCATAGCGCAATTCCAGGGCTTGGCTTCCTATCGCATGATTTAGGGGGCCAAGCCTTCTTGTTTTAGATTGTCAAGGCAGATACTCAATAATTCTTCGAATGCGAGAATACAACTCCCGGTAAAGCAGTTAGGCTTAACGTTCTTAAGATCCATTGGGTGATCGTCATGTATCGTAAAGATTGCGTCTGCCGTCTTGGCGAGCTCACTGTCTTCGTTGCCGGTAAACGCGAGGGTCGTAATGCCTGCGTCGTGGCATGCCCTTGCGGTTTCCAGGATGGCTTCTGTCTGGCCCGATTTGGATATGAGCATCATGCAGCTGAGCGTATTTCGGTTGGATTCGACAAACTGATCGGTTTCTAGGAAGTCCTGTATGACGGCCAAAAAGCCAAGTCCAACGAGCTTGGTCGTCATGTACTGCGCGACGATGCGTGAGAAGCCCTCTCCGTTTACTCCGATCATTCTGTTGCGATGCAGGGCGGCGATGAATACGTCTACATCTCCGGTGTGGCATACGAAGTGGACGCTATTGCCTTTGAGTGATTGATTCATTTCGCGGGAGACATGCTGAAGGTGCTTGAGATCGTACATCATTTCGCGGTAGCCACGGTAGCCGAGCTTTTTCGAAAGCCTGATGACTGTCGTCATGCTGGTAAAGCATGCCATGGCGACGGGTTTTATGCCAATATCATCGAGGGTGTCGATATTGTTGAGTAGGTATTCGAGTACGCTTTGCTCGGTTTCGGATAGCTTTGCGGCTGAGTAGAGCTTGGAAATCTGCTTTTTATCAACCATCGGTGCTCCCTTCCCGCCGGACGTGTGCGGCCGCTTCCGTTGCGTAAATAATAACTCCTTGGGGAATTCCTTTCCCGCCTTGCAGCCGGGGCGGGAAGCGGCCCTTCATGCTGGATACAATATCCATACACAGGCGAACCATGCAATATTGAATGTGCTAATTGGGGGTTTCGATATGAAACTTACGGTCATAGGCGGCGGTGGCGTCCGCTCCATGTTTTTGGCAAAGAGCATAGCCCAGCAGGCGTCATCGCTTGGAATCGATGAACTTGTGTTTATGGACAATGATCCCGAGAAGTTGCGCATCTACGGTGGCCTTGCCGCCCATGTCTCGGGCATGCTTTGCCCCACGCTTAATTTTTCACTGACGGGCGATGCAATCGAGGCCGTTAAGGACGCCGATTACGTAATCACGACGATTCGCGTCGGTGGGGACCATATGCGCGTTCGCGATGAGCGCATTGCTCTCTCACATGGGGTTCTTGGCCAAGAGACGACTGGCGCAGCCGGCGTGTCTTTTGCCATGCGCTCCGTCCCTGCGCTTGCTTCGTATTGCGAGTTAATCAAGAAGTACGCAAAGCCGGGCGTCAAGGTGTTTAACTTTACTAATCCCGCTGGCGTCGTATCTCAGGCCTTACGCGATATGGGCTACGATTTTACTTATGGCATTTGCGATGCCCCCTCGGGCATGTTGCATCAGTTTGCCGAGTATAAAGGCGTTGATCCCGCATCGGTTCAGGGCGAGTGCTATGGACTCAACCACCTCTCGTTCTTCCGCAATGTGACGGTTGACGGCGAGGACATCATGCCCGACTTGATCCACGACGACGGGGCATATGCTCATACGGATCTTAGGTTCTTCGAGAAGGATCTCGTTCTAAATCGCGGATGCGTGCCAAATGAGTACCTATACTATTTCTACTATCGCGAGCGCGCCGTTGCCAACGTTCTCTCTTCGCCCCAGACGCGCGGCGAACTAATCGAAGAAATTAATCGAGAAATGACGAGCGAGCTTGCATCTATCGATATTGAGAACGACTTCGAAAAGGGCCTCGCGTGCTTTGAGAAGTGGTACGGAATGCGCGAAAACAACTACATGGCGGCCGAGACAGGTATTCACCGCGACAAGCCGTGGACGTTTGACGTGTACGGCAAAGATGCTGGCGGATATGCAGGTGTCGCGCTCCGTTTCATGGATATTGCTCGCTCTGGCAAGACGCAGCAGATGATCCTGTGCACCCCCAACAATGGCGCCATCCCCGGCCTTCTCGATACAGACGTCATTGAGTCAACGTGCGATATCTCCACCGATGGCTGTGTACCGCATCGCGTCGAAGCCGATTCTGTGCCCGCGGGAAACCTCGAATTGATTCGTCGCGTCAAGTACTACGAGCGCACCGTGGCGCGTGGCATCGTTAACCGATCGAAGCGCGACATTGTCGAGAGCCTCGCGATGCACCCGCTCGTTAATTCGTACTCCTTGGCGAAAGATATCGCCGCGCAGTACTTTGAGCTTAACCGCGACTACATCGACGGCTGGACAGACTAGTCTGGACGTTAAAACTAATAATTATGGATGGGCGGACCGGCGTTTATATTGGCGCCCGTTCGCCCTGCCTAGTAAGAAAACGGGTATAGAGTGAACTTGCGAGAGAACTTCAATGTCTTTCTGGAATCGGGCGATCGGGCGAAGGGATGCCGGAGTGGCTGCACGATGGCGTTATATATCCCCTTGTTTGTTATGAGCGCGCTTCAACTTGGTGTATCAAACGTTGCAACTGAGCTCGCCTATATCAATCCGTCCATTACGCTTATTTGCACTGTGGTCGCGGCCTTTTTAAACCTGCTTCTATCGAATGTGGCTTTTTCATTATTTGCCGTCGACCGGTCCAAAGAGACGGTGCAACCTGCTCGAACCCCTCCGGTTTATCTCTTGGCCTCGACGGTTCCCCTCCAGATTTCTGGGGCGCTACTACTTTATTTGGTTCACTTGATTTTATCGGCAATTGTAGTCTTTGCTTCGCTTGCGAGCAGCCAGCTCGGGGTGTTGTGCTCGCTTGTGGTGACGGTAATCGTGACGCTTCTTTCCGCGTCGTTCATATTCGTGTTGATTGAAGATGCGGACGCGGGGCAGAGGGGACTACGAGGCATTCGGTTTGCACCACGCTACGTCATGCGTTCGGTCACGGTGCTTCGTTCCTCCTGTAGAGAAATCGCGCGTCCCGCAACGCTGCTGGTGGTATGGAATCTGGTTGCAAGTTACGCTATCCAGGTTCTTGTTGGATGGGTAGTTTCGAGTGCGGCGCTGCCGTCGGTACTTTCAGTGACGGCGCTTGTACATGAGGGACTTTATTATGGGGCGTTTGCTTATATGCTGCTTTTGCTAGTTCATTGTGCGGTTGCGAGTTGGCTCGAAATTGACGTGCTCATGGGGGTGTCCTTGTGCGTATCCGAGCAGGCGCGATAGCCCGAAGATGAAGCCGCGTTTTCGACATTGAGTTCCTGCGTACCTTGCTTTCTAAGCAGAATTGGCGCGCCGTCTGTTAACGATCGTTTTCCAAGAATTCTTTTGCTGCTCATTTTATAGACTTCTCATTGCTATAATCGCCCACCGCTCAAGATAATCGGAGAGGTTTTCCTATATGGCTCAAACAAAGCAAGGTGGTATCGCACTCAGGCAGTGGCTCCCGCTTATCGGGCTCGCCTGCTGTGCGTTCGTGTTCAACACATCGGAGTTTATGCCCATCGGCCTTCTGACTGATATCGCCGCGTCGTTCTCGCTCACCGAGGCCCAGGCAGGCATCATGATCTCGGTCTATGCTTGGGGCGTCATGTTGCTGTCGCTGCCGCTTATGGTGTTTGCCTCGCGCTTTGAGTTCAAGCGGATGCTGCTCGGCGTGCTCGCCGTGTTTTCTCTGGGTCAGTTCCTGTCCGCTGTGGCACCGACATATCCCATTCTGGTCTGTGCGCGCCTGGTAGTCGCTTGCGCACATGCCGTGTTCTGGTCGGTCGCCTCGATCATGGCCTCGCGCCTGGTCGACACCCGTCACGGGGCGCTCGCCATCAGCATGATCGCCACGGGCTCGTCCATCGCGCAGATCTTTGGCCTGCCGATCGGTCGCGCCATCGGCCTGGCCGTGGGCTGGCGCATGACGTTTGCCGTGGTCGGGGGCCTCTCAGCCATCGCGGTCGTCTACCAGGCAGCGGTGTTCCCGGCCATGCTGGCGGGTGAGCGCTTTACCGTTAAGCAGCTGCCCGAGCTGCTTAAGAACCCGTTCCTCATCGCGCTCTATGCGGTCACGGTCTTTATGGCGACCGGCTATTACGCAGGCTACAGCTATATCGAGCCCTTCCTGGCGCAGGTCGCGCACGTCGACGCGGGCGCCATTACCATGACGCTGACGGCGTTTGGCTGCTCTGGTCTGGTGGGCAGCTGGCTGTTTGGCCGTCTGTTCGATGGCCACCGGTTCCCTTTCCTTGCAATTACGCTCTCCGGCGTGCCGGCGGCCCTGCTGCTCATGGGTCCGACCGCATCGTCACTCGCTGCGGTTCTCGCTGTTTGCGCGCTATGGGGCTGTTGCGCCACGGCCTTCAATGTGGCGTTCCAAGCCGAGCTCATCAAATACACGCCCACGGATTCGTCGGCTGTCGCCATGTCGATCTTCTCGGGCCTGTTCAATCTGGGTATCGGCACGGGTACCGCGATCGGCGGAGCCGTGGTTTCGGGCCCCGGTATCGCTTGGATCGGCTTCGTGGGTGGGGCGATTACCGTCGTGGGCGTCATCCTCGCCATCACCGTGCTGTTCCCGGCCATACGCCGCGCCAAGCCCGTCGCCTAGCCACATCCCCTCATCAGCTGCGGTGAAATACGGACTGCTGGGCCCAATAAACCCGGCAAACAGTCCCTATTTCACCGCAACTTAGAAAGGGGCTGGGGTAGCTAATTTGGGCGGGGCTATTTTAGCTACCTCGCTGAGCATGCGTAAAAGAGGCCGAGGCCGCTCCAGTGTGTGCTGGAGCGGCCTCGGTTTTCGTTTTTCTGTCTGCGTATGATCGACCTAGAGCTCGTCTTGGGGGACAACAGCCGCAAGTTGCTCGTTCTCAAATACCGCAGCAAGTCCGTGTTCGGGGTCAAAGCGGTAGTTGCACATGAGTGCCGCCTTGCGAGCATCATCGCTTCGAAGTACCACGATGCTGGTCGGAATAACGTATCTAAAGATATTCGTAACGGGGCTCTTAATCTGAGCGCCGTCTCTTTCGAGGCAATAATCTTCGATCGCTTCCTTGCTGCTCTCAACGGTATCCCAGCTTGCAAGCAGGGCGTCCTTTGCTTCCTTTTGAATGTCGAGGACGTCTTGGTCCGAGTCGCACTCGTAATAGACGGGGAGCGAGAAATCCCTGCCCCACAGATTCATGCCGTTAGTCATCGAAGCCGCCAATCTGATTCAGTATGTTTTTGATTTCGCTTACGCCGCCGAGATGGCTGCACACCTTGTGAACTTCGGTCGGAACAAGAGAGCACGTCTTCATATCATTGTGCTCGTGCCAGGTGTGCTCATTTGCCTCGCGCCATTTCTTGACATCCTGGTGCGTCCAATCATCTTTGCCATCGTGTTGCTCAAGGTTCCAAGCTTTTGCGCATTCAATGTCTGCCTTTTCATAGTTGCCGACAATGCGCTCGCCGTTCTCGCCCATCTGCGAAAGCCTATGCTGGTTCATGCCTTGTATGGTTACTTTCGCTTCAGAGATAGGGTTGAAGTCAGGAATTCCATCCTTGTAATTGATGCCCTCAAGACCTTTGTTTCGAAGAATTTCGCGGACCCTATCGGCTGTGGGAATAAACATCGATTCCCCTCGGTCACCCGACCATTTTCCGTTTGGATTCTCGATGCTCGGTGTACGGTCCAGCCTCTCCTTATAGCTCGAAGGATAATCGCACGATTCCACCGAGGGTCTAATCAATTTGTCGGGATCGATGGATTCGTTACGGCCGGCATTTTTAACCTCTGCCTTGGTTTCCTTTGATTCGGGGCCAATGAGTTTATCAGGATTGAACCCAAGTTTATCGCCTAGCTTGGCCACGCCGCCTTTCATTTGCTTGAACTCCATTAGCTCACCTCGCTATTCTCGTTCCAGTTGTGCCAATCGGAATATGCTTGGGTATCTTGCATTTGCAGACACAAGACATCGGTCATGATGCCCTGGATGATGACCTGCCTGGTGCGGCTGTCGATATCGCGGTCGATGGAGGACCTGAGTGCCGCGTCCGCCGCCATTGTCCATTGTTCGGCTTCATCGCTGCACTCGCGTTCGTCCTCGACCGCTTTGGCAACGTTGGGAAACAGTGTGCTCATTATGGGTCCCAGCTTGGTCATGCGCGGTTCGGCGGGCGGGTTTTGAACGGTGCGCAGGATCTTGACCTTTGTAGACGCGTCGATATGGAGGCGATCGAGCCGTTCGCGAATGCTGTGCAGCTCCGCCTTGGTTCCGATGCTGATTCCGTAGGCCAGCATGCGCGCTACGGCAAGGACATCATCGCTCTGGTTGCTTGCGACATCGTCGATGGGGCGGCTGTACGTAAAGCGCTTGCCATCCTCTGCTTTGGCTATCTTGCAAAGCACCGGTTCGACCCAGTCATTCTGATAGATCGCCGCAACGCCCTTAGGCAAGCGTGCCAGCTCGACGATCTGTTGGTCGTTGAGGTTGGCAGCGCGACCGGCGAGCTCGCGGTCCGAAAGGTCGGGCAGGCGATGGATAATCTTGGTATTCGTATTGCGAATGGCTGCCATATCGAGAAGGCCGGGCGCTTGGTCGGCGATGATGAAGCCTTCGCCGTATGTGCGCATCTCGGCGATGGCATTCGAGATCATCTCGACGCTCTTGCCGGCAAGGTTTCCGCTCTCCGAGCCTTGGCTGCTCGACGATCGCTTAAGCAGGTTGTGCGCCTCTTCAAGAACGGTCAGATGGCGAAGCGGCTGGTTCATGCCCTTTTTCTCGGCCATGCGATGTTCTTGAAGTTTGAGTACAAGAAGACCCATGAGTAGGGATTTTGTTTCGGCGGAGCCGATGCGCGATAGATCGATGACTGTGTTGGCGTCAAAAAGCACGCTAGCATCGACTTCGTTCGACGAAAGCATCATGCCGTTGAGCCCGTTGGTGAGCGAGTTGAGACGTGTGAGCAGCGACCCCTTGTAGGCGCTCTTATTTTCGGCATCGTATTCGCTGGAGTCGAGAATCTCGCGGACGTTGCGGGCAACATCTGCAAAGCAGGGAAAGAGATCGGCTCCATACGGGTTATCAGAAGCGGCAAGATCCCATCCACAGTCTTCGTATGACCTGGCGACAGCGTCTTTAAGGACGGCGGGCATAGCGGCGTACATGGGCCAGCAAACGTTAAAGATCTCAACGAGTCGGTCGAGGTGCTCCAGCACATGGATGCCGGACGGGAAGCTAAAAGGATTGATGCGCAGGAGCGGTGTGAATTCTGGATTGGTTCCAAAGACGTTTACGTCTTCGCGGCTCCCGTACACGTCCTTGTATTCGCCCTTGGCAGGTTCAATGACAAGAAAGTTGACCTGCTGATCGAGCGCCTGATCGAGAATGCGACAGACGGTATTGGTCTTTCCCGCGCCCGTACTGCCCGTAACAAAGGTGTGCGAGGCGAGCGAGTCTTTTGACAGGAACGTCCTAATGCGTTCCTCGCGATGCATATGGAAAACCTTGCCCATGCAAAGGCCTTGTTTGGGCTGCGTGCCGTCGAACGTTGAGACATTGCGTCCAAAAGACGCACACTCTATAACGGGCAGCCCTGGGACGGATTTCTTGGGAAAGTTGAGCGAGTAGGCCAGCTCCTTGCCCGAAAGGGCAGTTGTTGCATCGACCGTTGCTGGGTAAACCGAAAAACTTGGATGTTGATCGAGCAGGGCGGGGGAGAGGGCAAAAGCAGGATGGCGCAAATCGCGAAGGTAGGAGCAGATTGCCGCGGCGTCGGCACTTTGCTCTCCGAGGTCTCCACGCCAGAGGTTTACCGCAGCCTGAGACATATAGGACTCTTTGCCCTGGGTGAGGGCGAGGTAGGTGTGGGCAACGTTGTTCGCGACGTTGTGGTCTTCTGATAGCACGTAGGCGCAAAAGTCCCACATACCAAGCGCCGAGGCAAGGTCGTAGCGTTTCATCTGCAGCTCAAGGATTTCGAGCGCGTGTTGGATGGAGTAGTTCTTAAACGTCTGCGTGATGCCTTCGTCGGCGCCGATGGTAGCGGTGACCGTGCTTGAGCGCGCGAACGATCCACCAAAGTTGGCGCCAAGATTTACGGCCTGCGAAACGCCAGAAGTTACGGACGCTCCTTTAGAGACGGCCTTGCCAACGCCGCTGGTAACGGCTTTGCCGAGCGAGTTGGATATGGCTTTGCCGGTAGATGAGCTTGTGCCTGTTGCCGTGGACGTGGAGTGTGACGAACTCTCCGTGTGACTTGCGGATACGACTAAGTTAACGCCTCCGCTCGAGGATTCATTTCTGCCGTCGGTGACCGTATCCGTGATGCTTTCGGTCGATGTGGACGAGTCGGTTACGCTCTCGTTGCTCGATTCTGAGGTCGACTCGTTTGTCGAGTCCGTTTCGTTGTAGTTTTGAGCAACAGCCTGATTGCTCCCCACCTGCCTGCCGGCACTCACGCCGGCATTGATGCCAATCGTCGCGGACGATCCGATGGAGTCGTTTTGGTGGTAGGTATAGTTGGTCGTCCATGAGGCATAGGGCGTCAGCAGTGAGTGGAGTTCGGCGAGACGGAGTTTGCGCGATTCGATATCGTGAATCGGGGTTGCGAGCAGCACGATAGTGTAGTCTTCGCTCGGCCTGCCAGGCACAATGCCGTCAAGAACTTTCTCAATGGTTTGCGTGACGAACTTCTCGTTCTTTTCGGTTGGAATATTCGAAACGGCGGCAACCGAAGACGAGCGTCGATTGTCTAGACACGGAATGAGGCCGCGGTTGGCGGGTCCCACTTCGGAACCGGGGAAGTTGCCCCTCAAGGCATCCGACATGCGCCGGGAAAAATTATCGGCGTCGATGTTGTCGCGGGCATTGTCGCTATTGACGACTGCGAGAAATACCTCGGTGCTTTCGCTGGTTCGATTAAAGATCAGCGCAATGTTGCATTCTTCGTCAGAAAGAACGTCGTACACATTCACAAGCTTCTCGAGACTGTCCTCGTTGGGGTCGACGATCCACTTCGTGATATTCATGAAGCGGATGTTGTTGTCGGCGTTAAAGCCCGTGGGGTATTCGATAGAGGGGGCAATCGGCGCGTATACATTTCGCAGCTGCGGCAGATAGGCGTTGTGAAGCTCAACGGCGGCAGTTGCCAAGAGCCGATTGGTGAGCTCGACAGCTTGCTCGTCTGCCGGATTCGGCATTTCTGACAAGTACGCTGTTCGCTTCTTGTCGACCTCATCGAGTTGGGAGCTGCTGAGTACCGAGACGGCTGCGACCGCGTTGCCGGCTTTATCGGCAGCGCGCATAATCGCGTTTTTGATGCCCATGCGATCAGCCTATTCCTTCCAATTAATGACGCGCGCAATGTACTCTTTTCGATTATTGAGCGTCTCGAGTTTTGCCTCGAGAGCGTTGATCTCCGCGGTTTGCCTGTTGATGTCTTCGACATGGCCATGGAGCACCGGGTTGTAGTCGGTGATATTGCTCGTAATTTGGCCGAGCAGCTCGTTGAGCCATTCGGTAAAGCCGTAAGTATGCTCGCGCTCTATTTCGGCGCGTGCTTCGCAGAAACACCGTGAGATTTCGCGGTTGAATTTGTCTTCGACTTTCCTAAGCAAAAGCTTGTCAGATTTAAAGACGACACGGTCCATGAGCTTCAGTTCGGTAAAGTCTGCCTTGCTGAAAATGGGGTCCTTTGTCTTATCGAGCGCGAGGCCATGATATTTAAGAATGATATCGCCGACCTCTTGGCGCTTCTCTTCGGAAAGAGGATTGTCGCTGCTGGTAGCGATGCGATAGAGGGCATCGCGGCTATGCTCCGCACAGTCCTTCCAATAGCTTTGCGACAGCTCATCTATGGTCTGAGCTATTTGCTCGGTACATTCGTCATAGTGATTGATGACCTCGTTAAAGAGCTGGTCGGCGGCATCTTTGTCGGCTGTTCTTTCGGCAGCCTTTGCGTCGGATCTTTTTTGGAGCGCATCGGTGATGTCATCACAAAGGCCTTTGCCAACCTCCGCTAACCCAAATGTTGGCTGGGAGTCGACGTCCTTTTGCGTGTTGGCCGGGCTTCCTTTTATCGATTCGCCGAGCCTATTGAAAAAGTTAGGGGCGATTGAGTCAAACGCTTGCGCGGCTGCGTTCGACCGTTTTGAGTATTCGAGGCGCTCTCGCTTGTCTTCGGTAATGGCGTCTTGACGCGCCTGAAGCGTGTCGAGGTTGGTTTTCCACTGCTCGGCAGAAACTTTCCTGTCGATGGCGCCGGCATAGCTGGCCGAGGAGTCCAGCCTTGCATGCTCTCTGCAGTCTTCGAGCTGGTTGATGAGATTGCGCTTATCCTCTTCGAGCTCGGCTTCTCGCTGTGCTTTCTTTTGTTCGAGGTCGGTTTTCTTATCGGCAATCTCTTTTTCGGTTATGCTGACAATTTCTTGTAGGAGCGATTCCGACCTGCTGCATTTGTTGTAGGCAGAGTACCGCTCGGCAAACAGCCGTATTTCATTTTCGATACAAAAGAGTCCGCTGTTGGCAAGAAGGAGGTCCTTGCAAGCCTCGGATTCGCGGTTGGTTCTGCGCGAGATCTGTCCCGGAAGGATGTCGTAGCGGTAGAGCGTTTTGTAGAAGCGGCTTGTCGGATCTGTGTATTTACGCTGCTGGTCTTCGAATTTTTCGGCATAGTTGTCGCTTATAAACTCGCCGGAGTTCTTTGAGCCTAGGCCGAGGATGGAAGAAACAAAGTAGATACCTTGGCCATAGAGGCTGGATGGAATGGACTGACGCATGATGTCCGATACTCGTTCGTCGTCGAACCCGCCTTTGGGAAGGTCGGCGGAATCGGCCTTGTTAGCCACAATCATGGTAAAACGCTCGTCAATTGCGGGAATCTGCTCTATCTCGTTAGAGAGGTTCTTGTTGTCCTTCGTATCGAGCGAGTTGTACTCCGCAACGAAAATGGGAAGGCCATTCGAGAGGCCCTCCATTGCCTGTTTGAGCACTCGGGCGTGATCGGCGTTGGAGTCGGAGTTTGAGCCCGGGGTGTCAAAGATGACAAACTCCCTATCGTGAGGCCATGGATCGGTATCGCTAAAGGGCACCTCGATTCTGATCAGATCGGAGATGGTCCGGTCGTCTTCATCGGCATGGTATGAGTTAAGAACCTTGAGGGCACTGTTCATATGGGAGGCCATGCCGGGCATGGAGTCGGCGACTATGGCCGCGATCTTGTCGTAAAGGGGCTCCCCCACAAGCTCTTTGTTTTCCATGAGGCCATCAAGATCAAAACGTAGCAAGAATCGCCTGTTGCCACAGGAGAATTGAACCATTGCGCGGTCTCGGTCTTTTGAACGTTTGATTTGAAATATGCGGGCCGTTACAGGCTCGTCGCCGCTGGGAAGGATCTCCATGCCGATGAGGGCGTTAATGAGCGTCGATTTGCCTGCGCTATAGCTGCCGAGCACACACAGCGGGATGATGTCGCTCGAGACATCGGTGAACTTCCTAATTTGCTCAGAGACTTTTGTTCGCTCGGAGACTGCTTCGTCTACAAGCCCCTGGATTTCCCTGAAGACTTCGACAATTTCTGGCAAGACGTCTCGGGCGTTTGATAGATAACGCTCGTCTCGCATAGCCTCGTATGTGTTGGCGCGTGGTCCTTCGGTACAGATGGCGAGCAGCTCCTGCCATTCGTCATCCGCGCCTTCAAAATGCAATTCGATTTTGTCGCCGCCGCCGAACTCTTTGGCGAGGATGTCGATGATCTCTTCGGCCTTAAAGGGGAAGAATCCGTTAACGATCTTCGTGCTATGGAGCGCGCTATTGGGGTTTGAGGAGGTCGTTATTTCTTGCCAGCCGTTATCCCATCGGAAGAACCGAACAATTTCTTGATATGGATTGCTGACGATCTTGATTTTAATGTCTGCCATCGTTCAACTACCTTTGTAGGTCAGGTGCGGGAATATGCTGCCTTCATCATAGGATAGCCACCCGTGCGGACACCTCTCTATTCGCTCAGCGGCATCTCGGCAGTACCATTTATTTGGCAAGATCCTCGCCACCGCCGTGCTGTTCCCGGCCATCCGCCGCGCCAAGCCCGTCGCCTGGCCACATCCCCTCATCAGTTGCGGTGAAATACGGACTGTTTGCCCGGTTTATTGGTCCTAACAGTCCCTATTCCACCGCAACTTATTTTGGGGAAGAGGATACAGGCTGGGCATACAATGGATGTCGTTGTGTTGAGCTTACCGGGAGGTTGCTATGTGGGCATACGAGACGACGTTCTATCAAATCTTTCCGCTGGGCTTTTGCGGAGCTCCGCGCGAAAACGCCGCGCCCGTTGCCGAGGATGAGCTCGCCCAGGCTGCCAACGCCGCGCCCAACCCCGATGCGCCCATCATGAAGATTGCTCAATGGGCCGACTACCTGCAAGAACTCGGTATTGGCGCTGTGCTCATCAACCCGCCGCTCGAGTCCGATAGCCACGGCTACGATACGCGCAGCCTGCGCCACATCGACCGCCGCCTGGGTGGGGATGCCGACTTTGCCGCTGTATGCGAGACGCTGCATGCCCATGGCATCCGCGTGGTGCTCGATGCCGTCTTTAACCACGTTGGCCGCGGTTTTTGGGCCTTCCGCGACGTGCAGGAGCGCAAGTGGGACTCGCCCTACAAGGACTGGTTCCACATCAGCTTTGACGGCGACTCGTGCTACGGCGACGGCTTTTGGTACGAGGGCTGGGAGGGCCATTTTGAGCTTGTGAAGCTCAACCTGCAAAACCCCGCCGTGGTCGATTACCTGCTCGAGTCCGTGCGTCGCTGGGTCGAGGTCTTTGGCGTCGACGGTCTGCGCCTGGACGTTGCCTATATGCTCGACCGCGACTTTATGCGCCGCCTGCACGTCTTTACCCGTGAGCTCAAGCCCGACTTTGTGCTGATCGGCGAGACGCTCCACGGCGACTACAACCAAATCGTCAACGACGAGATACTCGACTCCTGCACCAACTACGAGTGCTACAAGGGCCTGTACTCCAGCTTTAACTCGGTCAACATGTTCGAGATCGCCCATTCGCTGCACCGCCAGTTTGGCGGCGATCCGTGGTGCATCTACCGCGGCAAACATCTGCTGTCGTTTGTCGACAACCACGATGTGCCGCGCCTGGCAAGTATCCTCACCGACAAGTCGTGTCTGCGTCCCGCCTACGGCATGCTCTTTGGCATGCCGGGCATCCCGTGCGTCTACTATGGCAGCGAGTGGGGAATTGCCGGCGAAAAGGGTGGCCCCGATGGCGACTGGGCGCTGCGACCTGCGCTCGATGAGCCTGCGCCCAACGAGCTGACGGCGTTCATCACGCAGCTTGCGCACCTTCGCTCGGCCGACGACGCGGCTGCCCGTGCTCTCAACTACGGTGCCTATCGCAACGTGGTGATCCAGAACAAGCAGCTGCTGTTCGAGCGCGCCTGTGACGGCGCGACGGTACTCGTGGCGGTGAATGCCGTGGGTGAGCCTTACACCTTTGGCGCCGGCGAGCTCAACGGGTCCTTCGTCGACCTGCTTGCCGACGATGCGCCCACGGTCGAGCTGACGGGTACCCTTGAGCTTGCACCCTACGAGGTGCGCTATCTGTTGAGAGCCTAGCCCATGGCCGTATCTGACGAGGGCTATCAACATATTGAGCATGGGTTTGAGCCTGTGTTCGACCAGCACTCGCGCGTTTTGGTGCTAGGGTCGTTTCCCTCGGTGCTTTCGCGTGCCAATGCCTTCTACTATGGCAATCCGCAGAACCGCTTTTGGCGCGTGATGGCCGCGTGCCTTGGTGTGCCCGTGCCGCCCAACGAGGGAGACTCTTTGGCGAGCGGCGAGCCCGTGACGCTTGACGCCTCGATTGCCGCCAAGCGGGCTATGCTGCTGAACGGCGGCGTGGCCCTGTGGGACGTGATCGAGAGCTGCGACATTAAGGGCTCGAGCGATGCGAGCATTCGTAACGTTGTGCCGGCACATATCGAGCGCATTACCGGCGCAGCTCCCATTGAGCAGGTGATATGCAACGGTGGTACAGCTGGCCGGCTCTACAAGCGCTATCTACAAGAGCGCACCGGGCTGCCGGCCATCGTTCTGCCGTCGACAAGTCCCGCTAATGCGGCGTGGCGCCTAGAGCGCCTTGTTGGGCGCTGGCGCGAGGCCGTTGACTGGGGCGCTCTGTAATTTAGATATCTGATTGGGCGCGGGTGCCGAGGCGTTTCATGATGGCATGCCAGATCGGTGCGGGCAGCGCGGGCTTGACGCGCACCATGCCGTCGGCATCGACGCTACCGGCATTGCCGCCGCCAAGTCGCTGTGCATGCTCGACGGAGCAGCCCATGCGCACAGCGCCCACAAGCTTATCCATCGCTTCCGAAAATGGTCGGCGCAAGAGGCCCATGCGTGGGGAATGGCGAAGCGCCGCAATGCCGCTGCCGGCGCAGATGACAA
>URNJ01000027.1 GCA_900549215.1 uncultured Collinsella sp. | reverse complement strand
ATGTGCGGCGTCGGCGGTCGTGTTCTCGGCCGCCCTTTTGGGTGAAGCCATAACACCGGTCCGCCTGATGGGCGCCGCGCTTATCATCGGCGGCGCGATTTTTTGCGAACTCGCCGGCAAACGCGCAAACGCCAAGGCTGGCATCGCCCAGACAGCACGTGCTTAAAAGCCCTGCTTTGAAATGCTACCTGCATAGATAAATAATCCCCAGCTGAGGATTATTGTCTAAAATAACCCGATGTGCCAAACTGCTCTTGTATGTATAAAGACGGCATAAAGTTTTTTGTCCTAGACAGATAACCGGATGTCTAAGGGAGTCCTCGTGGCACACAACAAACTGGAGGCAAACCTCCAAGACCAGCGCGGGCAAGGCGGGCACGGAGCCATCCCCCTCTCCGCTGGCATGCTGCTCGTAACGCTCGGCGTCGTCTATGGCGACATCGGCACGAGCCCCATGTACACCATGAAATCAATCGTCGCCAACAACGGCGGCATCGGTACCGTCAGTGAGGACATGATCCTGGGCGCGCTTTCGCTCGTCATCTGGACCATGACGCTCGTGACCACGGTCAAGTACGTGGTAATCGCCATGAAGGCCGACAACCACAACGAAGGCGGCATCTTCGCCCTGTTCAGTCTCGTGCGCAAGGTGGCGCCATGGCTGATTCTCCCCGCCATGATCGGCGGTGCGGCACTGCTTGCCGACGGCATCCTCACCCCCGCCGTCACGGTCACCACAGCCATCGAGGGCCTGCGCACCATCGAGTGGGGCCACGCGCTGCTGGGCGACGGCCAGACCAATGTGATCATCATCACCATCATCATTATCTGCGGTCTGTTTGCCATGCAGCGCGCCGGCACCTCGTCAATCGGCAAGCTGTTCGGCCCGCTTATGACGCTATGGTTCCTGTTCCTGGCGGGCGCCGGCCTGTTCAACATGCTCGGCAACCTGTCCATCCTACGCGCACTCAATCCCATCCGCGGCGTCATGTTCCTGTTCTCGCCCATCAACCACTCGGGCATCATGGTGCTCGGCTTTGTCTTTCTGTCGACGACCGGCGCCGAGGCGCTCTATTCGGACATGGGTCACGTGGGCAAGGCTAACATTTACGCATCCTGGCCGTTCGTAAAGGCAGCGCTCATCCTTAACTATCTGGGTCAGGGCGCTTGGCTGCTCGCCAATAACTCCAACCCCCAGATGCTCGCGATGGATATCGTCAACCCGTTCTACATGATGCTTCCCGAGCCCCTGCGCCCCTTTGCCATCGTGCTTTCGGCCGTAGCGGCCATCATCGCCTCGCAGGCGCTCATCACCGGCTCGTTCTCGCTGGTATCCGAGGCAACCCGTCTCAATCTCATGCCGCATCTGCGCATCCACTACCCCAGCGACACCAAGGGCCAGCTCTATATTCCGCTCGTCAACAACATCATGTGGGTCGGCTGTATCTTCATTGTGCTGCTGTTCCAAAACTCCGAGCGCATGGAGAGCGCCTACGGCCTCGCCATTACCGTAACCATGCTCATGACCACGACGCTTTTGACGAGCTACATCGCCGGCATCCTCAAGCACAAGCTGGGTGCTTGCGTTTTCGCCCTGCTCTTTGGCGCCATTGAGCTGTGCTTCTTCGCTTCGTGCCTCACCATGTTCTTTGACGGCGGCTACGTCATGATCTTCCTGGCCTCACTGCTGTTCGGCCTTATGTATGTGTGGCGTCGCGGCACCGCCATCGAGCGCACGCAGACGATTCTGCTGCCCGTCTCCAAGTACATCGACCAGCTCAATCGCCTGCGCAATGACGAGACGTATCCCGTGCTCGCCGACAATCTGGTGTTCCTTACCAACAGCCCCGACCCGCTCACGCTCGACCGCGACGTGCTCTATTCCATCCTGGACAAGCACCCCAAGCGCGCCAAGGCATATTGGTTCATCAACGTGCACGTTACCGACGAGCCCTATACGCACGAGTATTCCGTCGAGACCTTTGGCACGGACTTTTTGTTCCGCGTGCGCTTGGATCTGGGCTTTAAGGTCAATCAGCGCATCAACGCCTACCTGCGCCAGATCGTTGGCGACCTGATGGCATCGGGTGAGTTGCCGCCGCAGCATCACACCTACTCCATCTACGAGACACGCGGCAACGTGGGCGACTTCCGTTTTTGTATGCTGCGCAAGATGCTCGCCCCCGAAACGGACATCAACCGCAATGACCACCGCGTCATGGCCATCAAGTACGCCGTCCGCCGCGCCTGCGGAAGCCCGGCACGTTGGTATGGTCTCGAGAACTCGGCCATCATCATTGAGTACGTACCGCTCTTTGCCCGCATGCGCCCGGCAGTCAAACTCATTCGCACCCAGGTGCCGCTCGAGATCCTGATCGAAGAGGCCGAGGAAATGGAAGTCGACATCTTCTCGGACGACCTGGTCAACGGCAACGAAGCCGGTAAGGACATGAACGTCGATCCCACCGAGCTGCTCGAGAGCGTCGCCGATACGCCCGAACAGCAACAGCTCGACGGCCTCGAGAGCGAACAACTCAACGACGCCAACTTCTAGCGACGTCACAAATCGACGACAGCGGCCCTGCATCTCACGGGAGACGCAGGGCCGCTTTGCATTGCAGTAAAGCTAACGGCTACGAACGACGCGGCTCGGGAACCACGAGCCTATCGGGGCTCGCGCCCTCGGCATCCATCAGGCTCACGTAGCGAATCGACGGATCCCCATACATCGCGTAGTAATAATTGCCCGTGCGCGCGCTAAAGCATCCGGTATAGATAGTCTTCTCGAACTTGCCATCGCCCATCCTGGACGCCCCTTCAATCATCACCACGCCCTCGAGTGAACGGAACATGCGGACGACGTTTTCGGTCTCGCTCTCCTTTTGCGGGTAATTGGCATTGAGGTACGCCGCCTTTACAAAACGGCTCGGCGAATAGCAGTCACCCGGAATACCGCGCATGCCGGCACCCGCGCCATAGGGCTTGAGCTCGGCGCCACGCCATGTCGCCGTCTGCGGAAAATCGCTTGTGGCCGTGATATAGGTGCGCAGGTTTTCCATGTGCCACGGGAAGGTGGGCTGATTGGCAAGGGTGTCGACCGGATCGTCGTATACATGCAGACCGTCAGCCATCATCTCGACCACGATGCTACGCTGGCTGTCGCCGATAATCCAATGGAGCAGCGACACGCCCAGCCCCTCTCCGGCAGATTTGGCGACAATCACCGTATCGCGCAGCGCAGCCTCGACCTCGTCGACCGTCGAGAACGTCGCTGCCACCCACAGGGGAAACTCATAGGCCGCGATATTGGTCTTTCCATCAACCGGTCCCTCGGCATACTCGGCATAGCCGGGAAAGTTGAGCCCCGCCACAGCCAGACCCGCATCGTTACCGCAATCGAAAAACATGGGGTAGTTCTTGTAATCGATGCACATACCGATCACCGCGTGTGCCGCTGTCGCGTCGTCGATAAACGAATACGGAATGTGAAACCCGCGCGGCATCACGCGAACCTGTTGGCCGTAGTCAAAGCTCCAGTCGAGGTTGCGTCCCAGATACATGTGGCCGGAATCATCGGTAAATCGAATACTCGTGCACATAGCGCCTCCTAGCCTTACGTTCTTGCTAAGCTTATTGTCACCAAACAAAAAGGCGCTAAACACAAAAGCCCGGACATGACAACAATGTCATACCCGGGCTCAAAGACCGCAAATTCGGTCCCCAATTGAACCGCTCTAGACGAGTTTGCCTAAGCAGTGGTCGATCATATGCTGGATCATTTGTGCCTCAAAGCCCGCGTAGTCGCGGCGGCACTCCTTCATCTTGCCGTCGACGATCTGGTCAAAGGCAACCTTGCACTTGATGTAGCGCGTGGACTTGGTGACCTCCTCGTGCGTCAGGCAGCTCTCCTCCATCTTGCTGGCACCCAGGCCAAACACCAGGCGGGGGTTGTAGAGCACATGGGGCTCGCCGGCATCGTCCAGGTAGACGCAGACCTTCTTGGTGACGCCGATCTGGTTGGCGGCAAGGCAGCCGGCATCGTCGAGCGACTTGATGGTATCGATCAGGTCCTGTGCCACCGACTCGTCCTCGACGGTCGCGACCTCGCAACGCTGGGACAGAATAGCCTCGTCGTGGCAGAGCTCTTTAATCATACGTTCCTCCATAGGGGTCGTTGTAACCGCTTAAGTATACGGTACCCACACATTTTCATACGGAAAATACCGCCCGTCCGCTACAAAGCGCCGAACATCAACATGTGAGGAACAGCAAGGTTGTAAAGGCGATATAGTGAGTGAGTTCGTGTCAATCGGCCTAAACTCGGGGCCGAACAAGGAAAGGGTATGCATGGACGAACTATTTCACGTCAGCGAGCGCAAGTCCACAATCGGGACCGAACTTCGCGCTGGACTGACAACGTTCCTGGCAATGGCCTACATCATTGCCGTCAACCCCGCGGTGCTCTCGGGCGCCGGCATCGATGCGGGAGCGCTCGCCTGCGCCACTTGCCTGGGCGCCGGCATCATGACCATCTGCATGGGCATCTTCGCCAACCGCCCGCTCGCCTGCGCTTCGGGCCTGGGCATCAACGCCATGATCGCGGGCATCGCCACCACCATGTGCGGCGGTGACTGGCACGTGGCCATGAGCGTTATCTTCCTCGAGGGTATCGTCATCTTGCTGCTCGTCCTGTGCGGCCTGCGCGAGGCCATCATGGACGCCATCCCCGTGGTCCTGCGCCACGCCATCTCGGTTGGCTCAGGCCTGTTTATCGCCATGATCGGCCTGTGCGACGCCGGCATCATCACCGCTGGCGCCGGTACGCTCGTCGGCCTGGGCGACATCGCCTCCCCCACCTTTATCGTCGGCATCATCTCCATCGTCGTGACGGTTGCCCTGGCTTCCCGCAACGTGCCGGGCTCGCTGCTCATCGGCATCATCGTCGCCGTTATCGCCGGTATCCCGCTGGGCGTCACCCATGCGCCCGAGGGCCTCATCGCACCGCTCGACTTCTCGACCTTTGGCGCCCCGTTTGCCAACACCGCCGATGGCAACATGGCCATCGTGAAGGTTCTGACCGACCCGATGCTGCTCGTCGTTGCCTTCTCGCTGCTCATGAGTGACTTCTTCGACACCATGGGCACCGCGATGGCCGTCGCCAAGCAGGGCGAGTTCTTGACCGAGGACGGCAATGTCGAGGACATCCGTCCCATCCTGGTCGTCGACTCCGTGGCCGCTGCTGCCGGTGGCTTTATGGGCGTCTCCTCCATCACCACCTTCGTCGAGTCCACCTCTGGCGCTGCCGACGGTGGCCGCACGGGCCTCACCTCCGTCACCACCGGCGTGCTGTTCATTCTCGCCGCGTTCTTCTCCCCCATCGTCACCATCGTTTCCAGCGCCGCCACCTGCGGTGCTCTGGTCTACGTCGGCTACCTCATGATGAGCGAGGCCTCCGAGATCGACTGGTCCGACGTGTCGCAGGGTTTCCCGGCGTTCATGATTGTCGCCGGCGTGCCCTTCACTTACTCCATCTCTGCCGGCATTGGCCTGGGCTTTATCGCTTACGTGATCGTCGCGCTCGTTAAGGGTGAGGCCTCCAAGATCAAGCCGCTCATGTGGATCGCAGCCCTCGCCTTCCTCGTCTACTTCTTTGTAGCGTAGCGGCAAAGCTGCCAAAGCAGAACACCAAAGCGCGGAGTCGCATCGAGCGGCTCCGCGCTTTTCTTTTAAAGCCAGGCAACGCACGGACGCGCGATACATTGCTTCCCAAGTTTTGGACATTTTGCCCTCCAAACGGCACTACCGCCGGCTACATCCTGCAGATATGCTGGGCTTAATCGCATAGGCCCTATGAGGATGGGAGTAACCATGGCCGCCTTGTTCACGACCCCCAAGCGCAATGACAAAACCTCTGGAGCCCATTTTGTCGAGCCCGACGTGCGCCGTCGCACGCTGCTCGCACACGGAAGCTGGCGTCGCGTGACGCGCCGCATCGTCTGCGGCCTGACCTGCGCGCTCACAGTGAGCTCGTTGCTCATGCCGAGCATCTCGCTTGCCGCCGAATGGATCGACGTTGGCGGCACCCAGTACAACGCCGGCACTGCAGCGGGCGACGAGGCCGGCACCTGGGCCTGGAACGGCGCCGACGACATGAAGCTCAACGGCTATAACGGCGGCGCGATCGAGGCAGCGGGCAAGCTCAGCGTGAGCTACGAGGGCAACAACACCGTCACTAACGACGACGGCCGCGGCATCAAGGTTAAGGATGGCGCGAACGAGAACGCCGAGCTTAATATTCAGGGCGACGCGTCCAGCACGCTCAACGTGACATCTTCTCGTGACGCCATCACTTCCGTCGGCAACATCAACATCGACGGCGCTGGCACTGTCAACGCCACGAGCACCGAGCACGATGCCATCGATGCCGGGGGCGATGTCACCATCAAGGGCTCGGGAAACGTTAACGCCACGGGCGATTCGGATGGCATCAGGGCCGACGGCAACATCACGATCGACAGCAGCGGAACCGTCACCGCCAAGGCCACCGAGGATCAGGGTATCGATGCTAACGAGAACCTCATCATAAAGGGCGGCGGCAAGGTAGAGGCAAGCTCTATCAAAGACAATGCGATTTGGGCCGACGGAAACATCGAGATCTCGGGTGGCAGCCAGGTCAAGGCAAGCTCCGAGGAAGACGCCGCCATCGACGGTAAAAACAGCCTCACGGTCACGAACGCTTCCCTCAACGCAAGTGGCGTTGGGTATGGCATCTATGTCTACAAGGGCATCACGCTCGATGGCGCGACCGTGACGGTCCGCGCAAGCTCAGATGGCGGGGAAGTCAGCGCACTCTTCACCGATGAGGACGACATCGTCATCAAGAACGGCTCGACTGTGGATGCGCTCGCAGAAGGCAGGTTCTCGGTTGCAATCTCCACCAGTAATTTCTACTCCGGCGAAGCGGGTGGCCATATCTACATCAGCGACTCCGTTGTCAAGGCCATAGCCCGCTATGCCGAGACCGGCGGCGACGGCCCCGACCACTACAGTGGAGACCAAAACGACGAAATCATCCCTGAGTCCGAGGGCCTGAACATCGGCATCTTCGCGCAGACCAGCGAGGGCATCACGCCCGCGACCATCTCGATCGCCCGCAGCAGGGTCACGGCCGAGGGAGACACGGCGGCAATCTTCGCCCTTGCCATGAGCGCGGACGGCAAGGCGATCGGCACCATCGAAATCAAGGACGCCATCATCCAGGCGCCTGCAGGCGGCAAAGTCATTGACTATCGCAACAAGGAAGAGCTCAGCGACGGCATCGTCTACGAGGCGGGGCAGACCATCGGCACGGGCGACGCCACGGTCGACTCCCCCTACGATGAAGCTGTCGCCAAGAGCACGGTCATCGCGCCTCCCGAGGAGATCAAACCCGAGGAGAAGCCAGGCGAGACCAAGCCCGAGGGTTCCAAGTCCGAGGGCACGAAGACGACCAAGACCGTTGCAGTTGCAGCCACGGGAGCCAAGACCACCGGCAAGCTCGCGGCAACCGGCGACGCCTCGAACGCAGCCATCGTGGCAGCCGCCCTTGCAGGAACAGCCGCCATCGCCGCGGGCGCCGTGGTGAGCCGCAAGCGCTCGTAAACACTTTTTCGCACGGGACGGGTGGATCGCGGCCCTTGCCTTCCTCGTCTACTTCTTCGTAGCGTAAGGGCAAGGCTGCAAAAGCTGAACAATAAAGCGCGGAGTCGCCATGCGGCCCCGCGCTTTTCTTTTAGCGCCGGTCCCTGCGCCGGCGTGCGGCCTATTTCTCCCCCATTTTGGCCATTTTGCCCTCCAAACGGCACTACCGCCGGCAACATCCAGCAGATACGCTGAATCTAGTCGTATAGGCCCTATGAGAACGGGAGCAACCATGGCAGCCTTGTTCACGACCCCCAAACGCAATGACACTACCGCCGAAACCCATGTTGCCGAACCCGACGTTCGCCGTCGCATAGGACTCGCGCACGGCAGCTGGCGCCGCGTGACGCGCCGCATCGTCGCGGGCGCCGTGTGCGCGCTCACGGTGAGCTCGCTGCTCATGCCGAGCGTCTCGCTCGCAGCGGAATGGGTCAAGGTCGGCGGCAACAAGTACAACACCGCGGCGAGCGACGAGGCCGGTACCTGGTCGTGGGACGGCGCCGACGACTTGAAGCTCAACAACTATAACGGCGGCGAGATCCAGGCCGCAGGCAAGCTCAACGTGAATTACTCGGGAACCAACATCGTCACTGCCGAATGGATCGAAAGCATCAACGTTTCTCATGGCACTAACGAGAATGCCGAGCTCAATATCCAAGGCAACGAGGGCGGCACGCTCAGCGTGACATCTACTGAGGACGCTATCCTCTCCACGGGTAATATCAACATCGACGGAGCCGGATCCGTCAACGCCACGAGCACTGGGTTTGATGCCATCAATGCCGGAGGTGATCTCGCTATCAAAGGTTCGGGCAACGTCAACGCCACGGGTGCATCGGATGGCATCAGGGCAAACGGCAATATCACGATTGACGACAGCGGAGCCGTCACCGCCAGGGCTACCAAGGACAAGGGTATTGGAGCCGACAAGAACCTCACCATCAAGGGTGACGGGACGGTCGAGGCAAGCTCAGCCGATGGTGAGGCCCTTTGGAGCGGCGGCAATATCAACATCTCGGACGGCAGCCAGGTCAAGGCAAACGCCGAGGGATATCTTGCCGTCGACACTGAGGGCAGTCTCGCAGTCACGAACGCCTCCCTTGACGCAAGCGGTGTTGAATATGGCGTCTATGCCCACAAGGGCGTTACGCTCGATCACGCGACCGTGACGGTCCGTACCAGCGCGAACGGCGGCCAGGCCATCGCCCTCATCACTGACGGGGGCGACATCGACATCAAGAACGGCTCCACCGTGGACGCGTTTGCGGAAGGCGAGGTTTCGGCTGCATTCTCCACCAGAAACGATCGACCCAACGAGAAGGGCGGCCACATCTACATCAGCGACTCCGTTGTCAAGGCCATAGCCCGCTATGTCGAGAACGGCGACGGCCCCATCCCCTACAGCGAAAACCAAGATGGCGAGACGAGGCGCGAACCCCAAGGCGAGAACATCGGCATCATCGCCCAGACCAGCGAGGGCGTCACACCCGCAGTCATCTCGATCATCCGCAGCAAGGTAACGGCCGAAGGAGATACAGCGGCAATCTTTGCCCGTGCCATGAGCGCTGACGGCAAGACAATCGGCACCATCAAGATTGAGAACGCCGCCATCCAGACGCCCGAAGGCGGCAAGGTCATTGACTATCGCAAGCTCCGTGACGGCATCTACGAGGCAGGCCAGGCCATCGGCACGGGCGACGCCACGGTCGACTCCCTCTATATCAAAGCAGTCGCCAAAAGTACGACCATCGCACCTCCCGAGGTAGCCAAGCCGGAAGACCCCAAGCCCGACGAGACCAAGCCCGCAGAAAGCAAGCCCGCGGAGTCCAAGCAGAACCCCAAGCCTGAGGGCTCAAAGCCGACCAAGGCCGTTGCGGCTTCAACCACGAAAGCCAAGACTACCGGCGTGCTCGCGGCAACCGGCGACACCTCGGGTGCGGCCATCGTGGCAACCGTCCTTGCGGGAACAGCCGCTATCGCCGCAGGCACCATGGCGAGCCGTAAGCGTTCTTAAACGCCTCTGCGCACATGGCAGCTCCCGCGAAGGCCCCGAGCCCCAGCACCGTTTAACAACGCCACCGCCGAGCTCCCCTCCGGCGGTGGCGTTTTCCATATGCGTCCGCAGGGGATGCACGAGATTGTCTTTGGTCTAGCCCAACCGGCATACGCTGGCGTGCGACAATTGGGGCTGCCGATATCACAACACTGAGAGAAGCCCGTCATGGAAGCGCATCAAAAGCAGATAACCGTTTATTCGAATCATACGGAAAGCGCGCCTGTCATCTACCTTCCTGTGGTCGTGGGCGACGGCAGCGAGGTTTATAAGTGTTGCCGAGAGCTCGACTGTCCGCCATTCGCCCTCGTCACCATTGGCAGGCTCGATTGGAATCGCGAGCTGAGCCCCTGGGCATGCGACGGGACCGTACGCGATGCCGAGCCTTTCGGCGGCCAAGCTGCCGATTTTCTTGATGAGCTGCTGAATCAGATAATCCCCCAGGTCGAGTCGTCGCTTCCTCAGCCGCCCACCTGGCGCGGCATTGCCGGTTACTCGCTCGCGGGCCTCTTCGCACTCTGGTCCCTCTGGCAAACCGACGCCTTTGACCGCGCCGCGAGCGCATCGGGGTCGCTATGGTTTCCCGACTTTGTCGACCGTGCCAGCACGGCCCCTTTTGCCGGCAGCCCGCAAGCCGTCTACCTGTCACTCGGCAAAAAGGAAACCAAGACGCCCAACCGCATGATGCGGCATGTACTCGACGACACACGCGCGATGGAAGCGTTGCTCGTCGAGCGCGGCATTCCAACAACGCTGGAGCTCAACCCCGGCAATCACTTTGCCCAAACCGACTTACGCATGGCCCGCGGCATCCACTGGATACTGACACATTAAAAATGGTGCCCACACGCATATACGCATGGGCACCATATCTTGTTTTAGCTGAACGCAGCTGCTACTCAGCAGCCCCCTCAAGCTCGGAGACATCAAACTCAAAGTCGTTACCCGGCAGGATGGCGTTGAGCACAATGCCCACCAGTGAGCCCACGGCAATGCCGGACAGCGAAATGGTCACGCCGCCCAGCTCCAACACGATGGCGCCGGCGGTGCTGTACGCGATGCCGAGCGAAAGCACGAGCACCAGAGCCGCAACCAGCACGTTGCGGTTGTTCTGGAAATCGACCTGGTTCTCGATGAGGTTGCGGACGCCCACAGCGCTGATCATGCCGTAGAGTACGAGCGACACGCCGCCGATAACGCATGGCGGCATGGCGGCGATCACGGCAGCGAACTTGGGGCAGAACGAAAGCACGATGGCGCAGCACGCGGCAATGCGAATCACGCGCGGGTCGAACACGCGCGTCAGAGCGAGCACGCCGGTGTTCTCGCCATACGTGGTGTTGGCCGGAGCGCCAAAGAGCGAAGCCAGGATCGTGGCGAGACCATCGCCGAGCAGCGTGCGATGCAGGCCGGGATCGGCAATGTAGTTACGCTCGCAGGTGGAGCCAATAGCGGAGATATCACCGATATGCTCGATCATGGTTGCAAAGGCCAACGGCATGATGGTGATGATGGCGGTCGTGGCAAGGCCGCTATCGAACTGCGGCCCAAAGAGCGCAAACACGGTGTTATCCCACACGATGGGCAAACCGACCCAGGGAGCGGCTGCGACGCCAGAAAAGTCGACCTCGCCCAGCGCAGCCGCAACGGCATAGCTCACCACAACGCCCAGCAAGATCGGCACGATCTTAACCATGCCACGGCCCCAGATGTTGCAGATGACGATCACTGCCACGGCGATAACGGCGACGAGCCAATTGGTCTGGCAGTTGGTAATGGCGGAGCTTGCCAGGATCAGACCGATCGAAATGACGATGGGGCCAGTCACCACCGGCGGGAAGAAGCGCATGACGCGCTTGGCGCCAAACGCGCGGAAGAGTGCCGCAAGCACCGGATAGAGCAGGCCGGCACAAGCTACACCCAGGCAGGCGTAGGGCAAAAGCTCGGTCTCGCCGTTGGGCGCGATGGCGGCATAACCCGCAATAAAGGCAAACGAAGACCCCAGGAATGCGGGCACCTTACCGCGCGACAGGAAGTGGAACAGCAGCGTGCCCAAGCCGGCAAACAAAAGCGTTGCCGATACCGAGAGGCCGGTGAGCACGGGCACCAGCACCGTGGCGCCAAACATGGCAAACATGTGCTGCAGACCGAGCAGGAACATGCGCGGGCGGCCAAGCGACGATGCATCGTAGATGGCATCGGTGACGGCGGGCGTCGAAGACTGGGACATGGATGTCCTTTCGAATGGAAGGGCGATCGGGCATATCGGATAACCTGCCCGAACGATACGATCCGAACCATTGTACGCGATGCGCCATGTCTCGCACGCGCCGTCACCTGCGAACGTTACCGCTATTTCCAAACGCGCTCGGCAACGCGCTTGACCAGCGCGATCTTTGCCCATTGCTCGTCCTCGGTCAGTTTGTTGCCAATCTCGCAGCTGGCAAAGCCACACTGGGGCGACAGATACAGGTTCTCGAGCGGCACATACTTTGCGGCCTCGTGGATACGTTCGACGATAACGTCCTCGTCCTCAAGCTCAGCCGCCTTGGTGGTCACCAGGCCCAGCACGACCTTCTTGCCGGGAGCAACATACTTGAGCGGCTCAAAGCCACCGGCGCGCGGCGTATCGAACTCAAGGTAGAACGCGTCGACATCCTCGTGCGCAAACAGGTACGGTGCAATGGGATCGTAACCACCCTCGAAGGCATACGTGGAGTGATAGTTGCCGCGGCACACATGCGTGTTGATAACCAGATCGTCGGGCTTGCCCTTGATGGCGGCGTTGTTGAGCGCCACGCCCAGCTCGCTTACCTTTTGCAGATCGACCGGGCTCATGCCGGTCTTGGACACAAAGTCGGTATCGCAGTAGATGCCCCAGGTGCAGTCATCAAACTGGATGTTGCGGCAGCCCGCTGCGTACAAGTCGGCGATCACCGTGCGATAAGCGGCTGCAATGGCGTCGGCAAGCCCCTCATCGGTCTTATAGACAGCGCGCAGGCTCTCCTGCTGGCCATCGCAGCGATCGAGTGTGACCTCAGAGAACGTCTGGATCGGTGCCGGGATGGTCTGGCGTGCAACGTGGCCCTCGTCCTCAAGTGCCTTGACAAACTTAAAGTACTCGACGAAGGGGTGGTTCTCGCCGCTGATGGAGCCAGTCACCACGGCGGTATCGGCCGTGGTCTCCTCGTCGTGGAACATATATCCCGTACGCGAGGTGCGACGCTCGACGCCGTTCAGCCCCCACATAAAATCGAGGTGCCAGTAGCTGCGGCGAAACTCGCCATCGGTAATCACCTGCAGGCCGGCAGCCTTCTGCTTGGCCACTAAGTCGCGGATGGCCTCGTCCTCGACGGCCTTAAGGCCGGAAGCGTCGAGTTTACCCGCGACATAGGCGGCACGGGCATCCTTTACAGCCTGCGGACGAAGAAAACTGCCGACGATATCGGCGCGAAACGGCGCGTTCGGTTGAATCGAAGTGCTCATAGATATCTCCCTTTGCATCGGTTGCTTTACTGGGACAGAGTATGAGCGCTCATATGGCCATCGTAAAATATACGTTTATAACAGTTTGATATAGATGCTTCCTATATCAGTTGGGACTGCCATAAAGAGATTTGACCCGTACAGAACACAGCAGCCTAAATATGCTGGCGGATCGCGTCGATATAGGCCCGACCGTAGCGCGTGAGCGTCGTGTTCTTGCGCGTGATGATGCCAATCTCCATGTACTCGTCCACGTCGAGCGGAATCGAGATAATGCCGGGGCCGTTGAGCTCGTGGCTGATCACGCCCGAGCATACCGTGTAGCCGTTGAGGCCCATGGCCAAATTGAACAACGTCGCACGGTCGCGCACGCGGATATTTTTGCGACGCTCGAACGTCGAGGTCAGCTCCTCGGAATAGTAAAACGAGTTGTAGCTGCCCTGCTCGTAGGACAGGAACGGGTAGTCTTCCAGATCCTCGAGCGTCACGCTGGAGCGGCCCGCCAGCGGATGGTCGGCGCAGACGAAGACATGCGGCGTGGCGCAGAAGAGCCCTTCGAACACGAGCTCGTTGGCGGCGAGCATACGCTCGATAACCTCGCGGTTATGCTCGGATAAGTACAGGATGCCCAGTTCGCTTTTCATATGCGCGACGTCCTCGATAATCTCGTGAGTCTGCTCCTCGCGCAGGGTAAAGTCGTAGCGCGCGGCATCGAACTCGCGGATCACGTCAACAAACGCGTTGACGGCAAAGGAATAATGCTGGCAGCTCACACTAAAGTGCGGCACTTGCTCGGACGCGCCCTTGTACTTGCCTTCGAGCAGATCGGCCTGGTCGAGCACCTGGCGCGCGTAGCCCAAGAAGGTCTCACCCTCTTCGGACACAATGACGCCCTTGTTGGTGCGCTCAAAGATGTGCACACCCATCTCGTTTTCGAGATCGCGAATCGACGCGGTAATCGAAGGCTGCGACACAAAGAGTCGGCGCGAGGCCTCGGTGATGCTGCCGCATTCGGCAACTTTGACGACATATCTGAGCTGCTGAAGCTTCATGTCTTTCTCCCTAGACGTTCGTGACGTCGAAACCAGTCGTGCTCACCTGACGCATAAACGGCGGCATCTCCCCCGTCGCAGCGCAGGCGGCAATCTGATGCAGAGCCCCGGCGACCGCATCGTCTGCCGCAGCGCCGATATGCCAGCGCGCGGCAGCCGTGACAGCCTCGTTGGCATTGGCGACTGCAACGGAGTTGGGAACGGCATCGATCATGGGCAGATCGTTATCGGAATCGCCAAATACGGCCACCTCGTCGGGCGTCAGGCCCAAAGCGCGCGCCAGCTCCAGCGCAGCGCGGCCCTTGTCCCAACCAGCCGGAAGGATGTCAAACAGGCGCACTCGGTTGTTGGGAAACACGAGCGAGAGTTCCGGCACCTCAGCGGCAACGCGCTCGCGTAGCTCCGCGAGCTCCTCACGCGAACGGGCACTCCAGATATTCGCCTTGAACACCGGCGCTTCATCGACGACGGGACGGCACGGGGCCTCTTCGCCTTTGAGCCATGCGTTGCCGCCCGACTCCATGGCGCGACGAACGCGCTCGGGATCACTCGTCACGCAATAGGCATCGTTGCCCCAAAAGTCATCGCCCAGGCTATAGACTTTTAGAAATGTATCGTCGGTCTCTTGCTTCAGATAGTCGGCCAAACGCATCAGAGCATCGTTGTCGATTGCGTGCGAGGCGACTACTTCGCCGCCGACAAACATCACCTGGCCGTTACAGAACGCACCGGTCGAATAACACCCGGAACGATTTTTGAACATCCAGCCCATCGCGGACGGCTGGCGACCCGAAACCGGACCAAAGTGCAGACCCGCCGCTTGCATGGCATGAATACCCTCGATGGCGTAATCGCTGGCGCCGTCACGCCCGGCCGGAATCAGCGTATCGTCCATATCGGTCAGCACAAGTTTGATCATAGAGTCCCCTCGGTCATTCTTAATCCCATCTATTGTACCGACCTGCCAAAAAGGGACAGGTTTATTTCGGCAGGTTTCATCTGGGAAAACGCAAAGTCCCAATTGTTACCTGCCAAAATAAACCTGTCCCTTTTTGGCAGGTGCGCTAGTATAGGGAACAACAGATTCGATGCGGGAGTGCCGGCGGTGCAAACCACAAGGCTGAGAGGGCATGGGGCCCAATCCTTTGAACCTGTCAGTTAATGCTGGCGTAGGGAGCATGCCGCCTTTACAGGGGCGCTGTCTATGCACAGCGCCCCTTTTCTATGCCAAGGAGGCATGTGCAGTGATTGATTCGGAACAGCTTAAGCAACATATGGTCAAGGCCGTGGAGGAGATTCGCACCACCAATCCGATGGCCGGCTCCATCACCAACACGGTGACGATCGACTTTGTCGCCAACGCGCAGCTCGCTGTGGGTGGATCGGCCGCCATGGTCTATCTTCCCGACGAGGGCGAGGCGCTCGTTGCCGGCGGCGGCGCCATCTATCTCAATATGGGCACGCTCTTCCCATCTACGAGCAGACGATTCCCCGCGCGGCCAAGGCGGCACACGACGCCGGCAAGCCCTGGGTGCTCGATCCGGTGGGTCTGGGCATCGGCAGTCTGCGCACCCAGTTGGTAAACGAGCTTAAGCAGTACAGGCCCGCCATCGTGCGCGGCAACGCCTCCGAGATCATCGCGCTCGCCGGC
This sequence comes from uncultured Collinsella sp., assembly GCA_900549215.1. Taxonomy (GTDB): domain Bacteria; phylum Actinomycetota; class Coriobacteriia; order Coriobacteriales; family Coriobacteriaceae; genus Collinsella. The sequence goes on along the minus strand of URNJ01000027.1, from coordinate 37 downwards.
CTGTGGGGTCTTGAGGGCGAGGCGGCCGATCTGAGCC
>URNJ01000026.1 GCA_900549215.1 uncultured Collinsella sp. | reverse complement strand
CGTGCATCTGGGCAGCAGCGTAAACTGGCGCTGCTCGACCGCCGTGCCGTTGTACCAGCACACCATAATGCCCATGATGAGTGCAGCCATGAGGATGGTGAAGTAACCGCCGTGGAAGAACTTGGTGAGCGAGCTCACGAAGAAGAAGCCTTCGAGCAAAAGGAAGAAGGCCGCGAAGATCCACGGAGCAACCTTGAGCTTGCGCTCCTCGTGCAGGTAGAAGAAGAGCAGCATCGTGGTGCACATCATAGTCAGCGTAATGGCAAGGCCGTAGGCGGCTTCCATATGCGCCGAGTTCTGGAACAGCAGCACCACGATGACGCAGCCAACGAGCATGACGTTGTTGACCATGGGAATATAGAGCTGGCCCTTGGTCTCGGCAGGGTAGAAGACCTGCATGTGCGGCATAAGGTCCAGGCGGCTGGCCTCGGACACCAGCGAGAATGCGCCGGTGATGAGCGCCTGCGAGGCAATGATGGCCGCGACGGTGGAAAGGCCGACGGCAAAGGGACGCAGGCCCGGGGTGAGCATCTGGTAGAAGGGGTTGAGGTCGGCGATACCCATGAGCTCGGGGTTGGCGGCGTTGTTGATAAGCCAAGCGCCCTGGCCCATATAGGAAAGCAGCAGACAGCACTTAACGAACGGCCAGGTTGCGTAGATGTTGCCGCGGCCCACGTGACCCATGTCGGAATAGAGCGCCTCGGCACCGGTAGTGGCGAGGAAGCAGCTGCCCAGAATCATGATGCCCGCGTGGTTGTTGGGGCTCAACAAAAAGCCGATGCCGCGCAGCGGGTTGAGGCACAGCAGCACCGCGGGGTGCTGGAAGACAAAGAACAGACCCGTGCCGCCCAAGAACAGGAACCACAGCGTCATGATGGGGCCAAAGGCGTGACCGATCTTGGCCGTACCGATACGTTGTACCAAGAAGAGCGCGATGATGATGGCAAGCGTGATGGCCACGACACGGCCCTGATCGTCACCCAACACAGCATGGACCGCCGGGATGGTGCGCAGGCCCTCAATGGCCGTGGTAACGGTAACGGCGGGCGTCAGGATGCCGTCAGCGAGCAGCGCGGCGCCGCCCAGCATGGCGGGGATGATGAGCCACTTGCCGCAGCGCTTGACCAGGCTGTACAGGGCAAAGATACCGCCCTCGCCGTGGTTGTCGGCGCGCAGCGAGATCAGCACGTACTTGACGGTCGTCAGCAGCGTGACCGTCCACACGACAAGGGAGAGCGCGCCGAGCACGAACTCCTCCGTGACGCTTCCGATGCCGCCGTTGCCGGCAACGAGTGCCTTGGTTACATACATGGGGCTGGTGCCGATATCGCCATACACCACGCCCAGCGTGACGAGCATCGCCGAGATGCTCACAGGAATCGCAGCGTGCGAGGCTGCCTCCTTGGCCTTTTGTTCCATAAGCCGGTTTCCTCCCAACTTTAATGTTCGAAGGGATTATAGGCAATCGGCCCATGTTTTAATGGCACTGTTTTCCCAGCTAAATAAACATTTATACGGCCTTTAGGCCACCGCGGCGATATGAAATGTAACAAAGGGACTGCCCCTTTGTTACATTCGTCATTTTCCAAGCCAGTTTTTGAACCACCATTCCATGGATCGGCTCATCTCGGCCATAAAGGGACTCGTGTGCTTGCGGGTATAGATGTCCACGACGCGCTCCCCCACCTCGCGGGCATGCGGACGGAACATCGCGTCCATCTCGGCCACCTGCGCGTCCATAGCCGCAGCATCGGCGCGGCAGTAGCGCTCCTCGTGCACCAGGTTCACCACGGGGTGCGCGATTGCCGGGCGCTCCTTGCGGGGCGTGCCGACGATGAGCATCGACAGCGGCATGGTATAGGGCGGCAGATCGAGCAGCTCGGCAACTTCCTCGGCATTCTCGACGATATCACCGATGTAGCAGCTCCCCAGCCCCAGGGCCTCGGCGGCAACCACGGCGTTTTGCGCGGCGATCACGGCGTCCTGGGCCGCGATGGCAAAGTCGCCCAAACCCGGCGCGCGGCGGGGCGCCTTGCCCGTACGCTCGACAAACTCGGGTTCAAAGCAGCCCACGTGCTCAAACAGATCGATCCACTTGGCATAATCGACCACAAATATTAGTGCCCAGGGCGCCTTGGCGATCATGGGCTGGTGGTCGCACAGGTCGGCCAGACGGTCCAGCGTAGCCTGCTCGCGAATGCTCACGATGGAATACATCATCATGGCACCCGCCGACGGCGCACGACTTGCCGCATGCAGAATCGCTGCGCGCTGCTCGTCGGTCACCGCTACGGGACGGTCGTTGTCGTCGCGCGCAAAGGCACGCGTAGACGAGCGATGCTCCAAGATGTCCAGCACCGCATTGCCCGTAGTCTCGACCGGATAGCCGTATGTATCCACGACCGCAGCTCCGCCGCAATACTCGGCGCCCGTCACACAAACCTGCTCACCCATAGCTCTATCCTCGCCATTTCTTTAAGAAGCCTTTACGTTTCCATGTAATTCCCGTCCATTATCGCGCAGGTCGCCACTACATTGCGCCGCACCGCCACACATGCGCGTTAATATGGCTGGTTGTTGTGCGCAGCCCGCAAATGCAGCGCATATTTAGGTAACAATCGGGTAAACCCCCGCTTTCGTAGGTTTTAGTTTGTGAGGAGTCTCAGCATGTTCGCTGCCGCCATCTCGCTCGTCGGTCTTGCGGCGACCGTCTACCTTGTCTTGCGCGAGGCCAAGGCCATTCGCGCACAGTCGGGCACCGTTGCCAAGGGCGCTATCGCCTGGAGCGTCGCCTTCGGTCTGTTCCAGGTCTTTTTGACTATTTGGGGCGCCGTGGGCCTCGTCGCCCAAAACGAGCCGCTCGCCTTTGTGATGCTCATCCTGACCAACGCCATTCTCACCGGCTGCGCTTGGGCCAGCATCGCCCGCGACCGCATCGCCCCGCGCGTCTTTGCGTTCGCCTCGGCTGATGCGCCCGCCCCCACCGGCAAGCTCGCTCGTTTACGCGGCGCCTTTGTGGGCAAACCGCTCGTCGCCGCCGTCCTGTGCCTGCTGCTCGCCGGCGTCTTTGCGCTGCTGGGAATGGAAGTCTCGTCCAACCACGACTTTACCTGGGTCTACCCCCTGTGCATCCTGCTCGAGTGGGCCATCATCACCGTGCTCATGACCGGCTTGTTCTTCCTATTCCAGCGCCACGGCGCAGCTCCCGCGGTCCTGGCCTTTGCCCTCTTTGTCCTGGGCATTGCCGAGTTCTTCGTCATCACGTTTAAATCCATGCCCATCCAGCCGGGCGACCTTTCGGCCATCTCCACCGCCGCCGCGGTCGCCGGCAACGGCTACACCTTCTCGATCTCGCTGTTCTGCGTGCTGTCCATGGGCTTTACCGCCATCGCCATGCTGCTGTGCGAGTACGCCGGCCTGGTGGCACCGCACCGTCAGAAGGATGCCGCCAACGCCAAGCGTATGCTGCTCACCAACCTGCTCGTGGCAGTGCTGTGCCTGGGCGGCGTGACCGCGCATGTCACGCTCATCGACTACTACAACACCCTCGGCATCACCGTCTACACCTGGCGCCCGCTCGAGAGCTACTGGCGCGAGGGCTACCTGCCCGCCTTTATTAGTGCAGCGCAGTCCATCAAGCCGCCGAAACCCGCCGACTACTCCGTCGACGATGCCAAGGCCACGCTCAAAAAGTACGCCAAGGCCTACGACAAGTCCGACGCGGCCAAGAGCGACGAGCGCGCCGCCGCAAAGGAGCAGTTCGATAGCGAGAAGCCCACGGTCATCGCCATCATGAACGAGACGTTCTCCGACCTGTCGATCTACCAGAACATGCGCGCCGGCTACGAGGGCCCGCAGTACTTTAAGAGCCTGTCCAACTGCCTCAGCCGCGGCAAGCTCTACGTGAGCGCCTACGGCGGCGGTACCGCCAATACCGAGTTTGAGTTTATGACCGGCAACTCTATGGCCAACCTGGGCTCGGGCGTGTACCCCTACACCATCTACAACATGGAAACGACCGGTAATCTGGCAGAGCAGTTCAAATCGCTCGGCTATTCCACCACGGCCATGCACCCCAACCACGCGACCAACTGGAACCGCGAGAACGTCTACAAGGACTTTGGCTTTGACCAGTTCCTGTCCATCAACGACTTCCAGGGAGCCGACACCCTGCGCGGCATGGTGACCGACCAGGCTACCTACGACAAGATTCTTGAGCTGCTCAACCAGAACGCCGATCCGCAGTTTATCTTCGACGTGACCATGCAGAACCACTCGGGCTACGATACGGGCCTGCTGCCGGTCGACAAGCAGATGCACCTGAACATCGACACGACCGACCTGGACGCCAAGACCGTCGAGGACGGCACGCTATCCGATGTCGACGAGTATGTCTCGTGCATCGAGCAGTCCGACCAGGCGCTGCGCTACTTCCTCAACGCCTTGAGCAAGCTCGACCGCAAGGTGGTCGTGGTGTTCTGGGGCGACCACCAGCCGTTCTTCCCGTCCAAGTTCAATGACAAGTGGTTTACCGGCGAGGACGACGCCACGCATCAGGAGCGTCTGTGGCAGACCGACTACATCATCTGGGCCAACTACGACGTTGCCGGCTGCGACCAGACGAGCGAGGTCGACGACCTGTCCACCAACTACCTGTCCACGCAGCTGATGCAGCTGATCGGCGCACCGCTGACCGACTACCAGAAAGCGCACATGACGCTGCGCGAGTCGCTGCCCGCTATCAACTCCGTGGGCTACGAGGACGCCAGCCTGCGCTGGGCGCTCTCCTCCAACGTCACCGGTGACGACGCCGCCGCAGCAGCCGCCACCAAGGCGCGCGAGGATTACGCCAAGATGCAGTACTACGAGATGTTCCGCGACGGCAAGAACGTCTATACGGAGCACTTTCAGACCGAGGCCAACGAGACCGACCCCAACCTGGCGCCGGGTACGACCAAGATTAAGTAGCTGCTAGCTGCTGAGCCACAACTGAAACGTCTGTCCAGGCGGAGGCATATAAGGTTCTCTGCTCGGACAGTCCTGCGCAAGACGAAGGCCACATTAAGTGGCCTTCTTTGCGTGCGGAACTCGCGATGAACCTTATATGCCTCCGCCTGGACAGACGCCCTGATGTTGGGGCGTGGCTTGTCTTGGGTGTATCGCCGAACATATATAAGTTGAAGGCCACGTTATGTGGCCTTCTTTGTTTGCGGAAAGTGTGTCCCGGAATTCTTGTCTGGAATGGGATGCAGTTTCCGCTTGGGACCCGATTGGGAAAGTGTGTCCCACTATTCAGCTGGATTCCGGGATGTATTTTCCGGTTGAGGCTCGTTGGGAAAGTGCGTCCCGGTCTGGGCGCTCAAACTGGGATGGATTTTCCGGATGAGGGCTTGACGGAAAATGTGTCCCGTTCCGGGCGCTAATTGTGGGATGCAGTTTCCGCTTGCGGAGTCTCCACTCAACAGAAAACCCGGGTGGCCTGTTTTTTGGCTACCCGGGTTTTTGGGTTGTCGATATGTTCGACTGGCTACTAGTGGGTCTTGCGGCGCTTGATCAGCATGATGAGGGCTATCACTACGAGCGTTGCTCCCGCTGCTGCTGCGGTGGCGACTAGGGCGAATGTTTGGTCGCCGGTGTTTGCGAGGTCCTTCGCTGTGGTCGTAGTCTTGACCTTGGTGTCGGTCTTAGCTCCGTTGTCGGACTTGGGCTTGTCCGGGTTCGTCGGGGTCTCAGGCGTCTCCGGAGTCGTCGGAGTCTCGGGGTCCTTCGAGCCTTCGGAATCGGTTGGGCCGGCGGTGTTCACCAGGGTATGGTCCAGGAACTTCTTGGCGCCCGCGCTTGCCTGCGAGAACAGGCGGCGTGTGCGGATCGGAGCGGCGTTCACCGTCTCAGGAGCCTTCTCCTCGGCCGCGATGTTCACCAGTGTCACACCGGTATCGAGGCCGACGTTGTTGTATCCCACGTGGCAGTAGTACTGCGCGCCGTCATCGTTTGTAGTCAGGTCAAGCTCAAGCGTTGAGGCCGTTCCGGCTGGGAGGTTGCCATCGGCACCCACGCGCTGGAACGCGGTCTCGCCACGGCCCTTGCGGTACCAGATATATGCCGGCGCCAGCTCCGTTTCACTGCCGTCGGCATTGCGCTGCGTCACATGGCCGATCGCCGAGAGTGTCAGCTTGTCTCCCGCCGAGCACTCGACCGAAGAGTCATACTCGAGGGCCGACCTCTCCGCTGTATCCGCCGCAGGTCCGCTCACGGTCATCGTCATGCCATCGGGCATGGTCTTGACCGTGATGATCGCCGAGCGAATACCCGTTTCGGCCGTTGAATCATTCTTAACGGCGGCAATGGCAAATCGATACTCCGTATTGGGCTGCAACCCGTCCCAGGTAAGCGAGGTCTGCGTATTGTCGGCGATCTTCCAGCTGTTCACGACCGCGTCTGCCGCATTGCTCTGCAGCATGCCTACGCCGTAGCTAAAGCCACCCTTGTTTGCGAGCACGTCGTCCCAGCTAAAGGTAACGCTTTTCGAGTCAACGGCGTTTGCCGTAAAGCCCGTCACGGCCGGCGCGTCGGGCATCTCGACGTCCTTAACGTCATAGCCCACGATCCAGAACTGGTCGGTGTCCTTGGTGCCGAGCTTGTCGCCCGAGTCTGCCTCGAACTTGTCGACATCCACCGCGTTGACGCCCAGACGCCACACAAAACCGTACTTGCCCTGCGCGGCCTCGGGCAGGTTGTCGACGGTGCCGCCGTATTCGGTCGATTCACTCGAGGAGTTACCCGTAGTAAAGCCGGCGTTGGCACCAAAGCACAGGCCGCCAAACAACTCGTGCTTTGCGAGCTTCGCGCCCATGACAACGCTGCCGTTCAGCGTCAAGCCGAGCTCGAGCTCCTGCTCCTTGCCCTCCTCGACTTCGATGGTCTGCTCAATGCTCGCCCACGACTGCGCGGCGGCGCCGTTAAACCCATCGTGCGTGTAGGCGCGCGTTACGCCAGGCTTGCCCAGACCAAAGGAATCCCCAACGGGAGTCTCGCCGTTGAGCGTCGTTTGATAGGTTCCGGGTTCTCCCGACCGGTTGGTCAAAAAGTAGCTGAGCGGCGTCATATTGTGCTGTTTGGCAATGCGGTCATAGGCCTCGACATTAACGACCGAGGTCTGCGCGCCGAGCGACACGGGCGCCGCCATCACGCCCTTGCCACCAGTTTCCTCATTTTCGATCTCATACTCGTAATAGACCATCGGAATCGTGTAGAGCACGGCCTTGTCACCCTCGCCGGCATGCGACTCATAGCTTACGCTTGCGCTGACCGTGCGCTCGCTCCGGTAGTCATAGCATCCCTCGGCGGCAAAATCGACTGAAGCATTCATCGCGACCAGGGGCGGACCGGTCTGCACCTCGACGGCAACGCCCAACTCGGCGCCAATGGTATAGCCCTGGGATGTCCCCGTGCCCTTTTCCTCTCCGTATGACGTGCCGCCCAACACCAGATAGCCGTATGCCTGCTCCAGATCCTCAACATAGGGCGCATCCTGCAGCACGGCAAGCACGCGCGGGTTGGTATAGACCTTGTAGCGGTCCTTGTACGTGATCTTGACGCTGTCGTTGTCGACATCGGGCAGCGCGAGCGAGATAAATGTGCCGTAGGTAGTACCGCGACGGTTGCTCTCGCTAATCACCTGCTCCTCGCCGCGGCGCACCTTTCCGTTCTCGTCGAGCGAAAAATGCGAGGCGGTCATCCAATAGTAGTCATCGTTCTTGCGCAGGTCCTCGTCGCGGTGCTTGCCCACCACAGCGATAAAGCTCTCGTTATAGCGGTCCGAACCCGAGACGCTGCCCGCCTTGACGTCGCTGATCCACACCTGCTCTATACCCTTGTGGTCATGCTTGTTGCTGCTGTTGTATTGCTGACCGCTCATGCTCATGGTTCCGACCATGGACCCCAAGCCCTGAGCCCCGCTCTGTGCCGTGTTGCAGGCAAAGTCGCGGAACACATCGCCGCCCACGAGCACCTCGTCGACCGCCAGCTGCTCGGACAGGCCGTCAAGGTTGGCAGTGGCAAGGGCAATAGGCGCCAAGGTGCACGGATAGCGCTTATCCTGAGCGCTATCCTTCCATGCGCTGTTGGGCACATGCATCAGCCCATAGGAGGCGAGGAGCCCGTCTCTGTATTCCTTGCAATCGGAAAGCTTGAACTCGCCAGACTCCGAGTCAAAATACGCGTAGCGGTACAGCGCGCCGTACAGCCCCTTGCTGCCGTCAGAAGCGCCGTAATCAAAAGCGCTGCGTTGCCAGTCATAGCCCGCAAGAATAAGGCCCGTGACGGTTTCACCCGTCTTCTTTCCCTCTTCATCGTAGGCGGCAAACGTGCCGAACGTCGCATTCGCAGCGACCATGGTCTTGCCGCTCGCGGAGAGGGAGATTGCGCCCGCGTCGCCCAGAGCATCGACATGGACGAGCGCACCCTTGGATGCATCCCACGAAAACAGCTCGCAATGCGTCGACTTATCAATATTCTTCTTGCCGTAGGGTGCCGAGACCACGATGGCGAGGTCATCGCAAAAATCGCGATCGAGGTCGCCGGCCGCTAGCGAAACGACAGGAGCTGACTGAAGCTGCGTCCAGGAGCCGTTCCCGCCCTTGTTGTGCGTGGTGTAGTCCGCGGCGTTACCGGCATCGATCTTGACGACGCTTTGCTTCCAGTTGCCGCCCTCCAAGTCATACATGTCGACTACAGCCTTGCGCACGCCGTTCTCGTCGACATAGCAGCCCGCGTAGACAAAAAGCTCGTCGACGCCGTCGCCATCGACATCGCCCGCCTCGACATCAAAGACGGCGTCGTGCTCTTGCAGGTAACCGGCATCCAGGTACTTAAAACGGCCTTCGTACATCATATTAGTGTTGACCGTCACCGGCAGGTGTGTGTCGAGAGTGCGCGTACGCCCGTTGCTAAACGAGTAGAGGACCAGCTCAACCTTTCCGGCGTATGACTTGCCGTCAATCGTCGTGGAGGAACTGTCGCCGTAGGCACGGAGCTCGGCAACGCGGCTCTTTTTGCCCGTGCTGGCGTCGCTGCAGAACTCAACACTCGTGGCGTGAATGCCCGAGAAACCGTTGTTGTCGTTGGCGAGTACTGTTGAGGACTCATTGTTGCTTAGGTACGACCAGGTGCCGCCACCGTAGTCGCTATGCTTGTAGAGATCGCTGTTCGTATCGAAGTTGTTGACGTTTTGCCAGAACTTTGCGGCGCCCCACACACTTCCATAGCCATCGGTGAGTTTGCTGCTGCCGCCAATGTCACCGCGCTCGACGTTCTCGAGCTTGTCGCGCAGAGTGTAGCGATTGCCATGGCTACCGTTAGCTGCCATATAGACCTCGCTGCGCGTGGCAAACGTCGTGGGGGTATCAGTGGAATAGGGGCCAACGGTATCGGCCGGAATGTCCTCGCTCGTGCCCAGACCCAGGGGCTTGATAATCCTGCTCGGTCATATCGGTGATTGCGGGCGCGTCTGCCGCCTGGGCAACCTGGGGCGTGGCCGTGAAGCAGGCGACGCTCGTGGCGATCAACGCAGCAAGCGCCGCCGTCCCAACAAGCGGGATTTTCGACAGCCTACGGATACGGGGGTGTGGAACGTACATGAGGGACCTCGCTTTATTCGAGTGGAGTGGACTCATTTTTGCAAATGATACATCCGATGCCCGATATCACGTGTCTCATTTTCGCCAACGGCGTGTCTCATTTTTGAGAATCCAAGATGCCGCGGAAATCTTATCCCAGCTCAAAGGCCATTTCTGGGATGTATTTTCCGTCGAGTGCCTCATCGGGAAACTGCATCCCATTTCAAGCGTCGATTCTGGGACGCACTTTCCCCTTAGACCCTCAACCGGAAACCGCATCCCACTTTGAGCGCAAATTCCGGGATGCATTTTCCGGTTTTGCTCTCATTGGGAAAATGCATCCCGTTTCTTGACCGAATAATGGGACGCAATTTCCCGTTGGAACGCCTTTGGGAAAGTGTGTCCCACTTCGACCGCCCAGAGTGGGATGCACTTTCCGCAAAGCACCTCAACGGGAAACTACGTCCCATTCCAAAGGCAAATTCCGGGACGCATTTTTCGAAAGCCTGCCCATCCGGAAAGCCCGTCCCACTTTGGACGCATCCGGGCACGGAACCATCGACCTATCAGGCCTCCCATCAATAAAGAGGCGTCCTCCCGGACGGCGGGGCACGAAGTTCATCGCGAGTTCCGCACGCAAAGAAGGCCACTTAATGTGGCCTTCGTCTTGCGCAGGACTGTAGAGCAGGGAACTTCGTGCCCCGACGCCCGGGAGGACGTTTCATTTAGAAAGATGGACCGACCGCCGTCAGCGATGGGAGCTACTCCCCCAGCACGGCCTTTTTGGCGGCTGCAGCCATGTTGTCCAGATCTTCCTTGGTGGGGTGATCCTTTGCGGCAACCCAGTTGTCGAGCAGCAACTTAGCGCGGGCGTTGTCGGGATCTTGTTCGAGCATGGCCTCGTAGCGCTGTTTGACCGCGGGGCCCATCTTGCCCTGGCACATTGCCCAGCCCACTAGCTCGGCATCCCCAGCCAAATTGGAAGTTACGCGGTCGATAATCTGCTGATAGTAGCTCTGGTCGGCCCCAAAGCCGCAGGTGCCAAACAGGAACACGCGCTTACCGTGCAAGGCGGAGAGCAACGCCGCGACCGAAGGCGTGCACGCGCCCTTGTCGCACCAAAAACCGACGAGCACCGTGTCGGCCGCGCAGGCGCCCTGCGCCTCGAGCGCAACCTGATCTGCATCCGCATCGTCGCTCAACGCCGCGGCATGGACAAACTCAACACCCGCAGCCCGTAGAGTGCGCTTGATCGCACCCGAAACCATCCTGGTATTACCGCTCTTGCTGTTAACCACCAAAGAGCACGTCATAGTCACGTTGCCTCGTATCCCCCAAAACTAAAGCCACTAATGCAATTTATTAGATGACTATCTTAGTACTAACGTGACAGATGTAAACCACCGTCTGTCGATTGATTAATTTGCCCCACGGGCTTGCTTACTGGGCAAACTGGCTGCGGTAGAGTTCGGCGTAGAAGCCGCCTGCCGCTAGCAGCTCGTCGTGCGTGCCGCGCTCGATAATCTGGCCGTCGCGCATGACCAGAATGCAGTCGGCGTTGCGAATCGTGCTCAGGCGATGCGCCACGACAAAGCTCGTACGGCCGGCCATGAGCTCGTCGAATGCTGCCTGCACCTGCAGCTCGGTGCGTGTGTCGATACTCGAGGTCGCCTCGTCCAGCAGCAGAATCGCCGGGTCGGTGAGCATGACGCGTGCGATGCACAGCAGCTGCTTTTGGCCCTGGCTAAACGTGCCACCGTCCTCGCCGATCACCGTATCGTAGCCGCCTGGCAGCTGCACGATAAACTTATGCGCATGAGCGCGCTTGGCGGCTTCGACAACCTGCTCGCGCGTAGCTCCTGGGCAACCGTAAGCGATGTTGTCCGCCACCGTGCCCTCGAACAGCCAAGTGTCCTGCAGCACCATGCCAAAGGCGCGGCGCAGGCTTGCGCGCGTGTAGTCACGCGAGGAACGACCATCGACCGCAATGCGACCGGCATCGATATCGTAAAAACGCAGTAGCAAATTGATGAGCGTCGTCTTGCCACAGCCCGTAGGACCGACCAGGGCAAAGCGCATGCCGGGCTTAGCCTCGATGCAGATGTCCTGCAGCAGCCTGCGGTCGGGCACGTAGCTAAAGTCCACATGCTCAAGGGCGACCTCGCCCTGCGGTGCGGCAAGTTCCACGGCATCTGGCGCATCGGGCTCCTGCTCGCGCGCATCGATCAGCGCAAACATACGGCGCGCCGAGGCATACGCCGTCTGGATCTGCGTAATGACGTTGGTGACCTCGTTGAACGGCTTGGTGTACTGGTTGGCATAGGACAGGAAGATCTGCACGCCGCCCACCGTAAGCGCCGCCGGCACGCCCGTGATCACGCCCACGCAGCCGATCACAGCGACCACGGCATAGATGATGTTATTGATAAAGCGTGTGCCGGGGTTGGAGAGCGAACCCATAAACTGCGCGCGCTCGCCCGCGGTGTAGAGCTCGGCATTGAGGGCATCGAAGCGCTGCTGAGCGTTGGGGCCATAGGCAAAGGCGTCGACAAGCTTTTGCTCGCCCACGTATTCCTCGATATGGCCGCCAAGCTGCCCTTGAATACGCTGCTGAGCCGTAAAGCTCTTGTTGGAGAGCTTGGCAATAGCACCGGCGGCAAAGATGGAAAGCGGCGTGACGAGCACCACCACGAGCGTCATGGTCAGGTTGATGGAAAGCATAAACGCGAGCGTGCCCACGATGGTGATAACGCCGGTGAAAAGCTGGGTAAAGCCCTGCAGCAGACCATCGCCCACCTGGTCGACGTCGTTGACCACGCGACTCATAAGGTCGCCATGGGCATGACTGTCGATAAAGCTGAGCGGCATGCGGCTGAGCTTATCGCTCGCCTCCACGCGCATGTCGCGCACCGTCTCGTAGGACAGGCGGTTGACGCAGTAGCCCTGTAGCCACTGGAAGGCCGCAGCACCTACCACGACGAGCGCGAGTTTGGTAACGAGCGGCAGCAGCGCGTCGACGTCCACCTGTCCGGCGGCGACGATAAGGTCGATGCCCTCGCCAATGAGGATGGGCGTATAGAGTTGCAAGATCACCGAGATTGCGGCGCTCACAAACGATGCCGTAAACGAGACGCGGTGCGGGCGAACATAGCCCAGCAGGCGGCGGGTCACCGCACCCACGGGATAGCGCTCGGGGTCGCCAGGCTGGCGCGGGCCGTCGCCCAGGTCGTTGAGGCTATCGTTACCGGACACGTTGGCCGTCATCGTGGCGACCGAACCGGAGGAAGTGTACGGATTCATTTAGCAGCCCTCCTTTGCGCAGACGGATGCGGGGGCGGTCGGGGCACCTGGGGCGAGCGCGGGCGCTGTGCTCCCCCGCTGGCCCTCAAGCTCCTCGCGGCGCAGCTGCGACTGGCAAATCTCGCGATAGAGCTGGCAGGTCGCGTACAGCTCGTCATGTGTGCCCAGGCCGGCAACCGAGCCGTGGTCGAGCACGCAGATCACGTCGGCATCGCGCACGGTCGAGACGCGCTGGCTCACAATCATGGTGCCGATGCGCTGGGCGACGATGAGCTTTGTCTGTCCGGCGGTGCGGTCTTTCAGAGCATCCCTCAGCTCGCGGTCGGTCTTAAAGTCGAGCGCCGACGCGGAGTCATCCATGATCAATATCTGAGGCGAACCAACCAAGGCACGCGCGATAGTCAGGCGCTGACGCTGGCCACCGCTAAAGTTCTTGCCGCCCGCCTCGACCGGGGCGTCTAAGCCCTGCGGCTTGTTGCGCACGAACTCGCTGGCCTGCGCCATGTCGCGTGCCGCCCAGAGCTCCTCGTCGGTCGCAGCGTCATCGCGCCAGGGCAGGTTGCTGCGGATGGAGCCGCTCACCAGCGATGCGCGCTGCGGAACGGTCGCGACCACACGGCGCAGCTGGTCGAGCGGCCAGGTGCGCACGTCGGCGCCCATCACGCTCACGCTGCCGGTGCTCGCATCGTACAGGCGCGGGATGAGCGAGACGAGCGTGGACTTGCCGCTACCCGTACCGCCGATAATGCCGAGCGTCTTGCCCAGCGGGAGTTCCAGCGTCACATCGTTGACAGCATTGGCCGCGCCAGCGCCAAACGAGAAGCTCGCATGGCTCAAGCTCAGCGCGGGAACTGGAGCGACATTGCCCGGCTTGGGCAGCGCGACCGGCTGGTTGCCCTCGTCGGTGATGCCCGGCACGCAATTGAGCACCTCGTTGATACGCGACGCGCTGGCGCTCGCCTTGGTAAAGACCACGACCAGGTTGGCGACGTACACGATGGAGGTCAGGGTCTGCGTCATGTAGTTCACAAACGCCATGACCTGGCCCTGCGTAAGCTCGCCCACGCTGACCTGGATGCCGCCCACCCACAGGATGGCGCACACGCCCAGGTTCATCACCAAAAACGTGACGGGGTTGAGAATCGACGAGAGCTTGCCCACCGCGATGGCAGTATTGGCCTGGTCGTCGGCGGCCTGCGCAAAGCGCTCGCGCTCGTGATCTTCGCGCACGAAGGCGCGAACCACGCGGGCGCCCGAAAGGCCCTCGCGGCAGATAAGCGCGATGCGGTCGAGCTTTGCCTGCAGCTGCTTGTAGTACGGAATGCAGCGCGCCATGACAAACCAAAACACCAGGCCGATGGCGGGCGTGCAAATCAAAAAGATGATGCCGAGCTTAAGGTCGATGGCAAGGGCCGCGCACATGGAGCCCACCGCTAGAAAGGGCCAGCGGATGAGCATGCGCACGCCCAGCGCCACAGCGAGCTGGACCTGGTTAACGTCGTTGGTGATGCGGGTGATGAGCGACGGCGTGCCAAAGCGGTCGAGCTCAGCATAGCTCAGCTTGTTGATGTGCTCGTAGAGCGCGCCGCGAATGTCGGTGCCCATGCCCTGCGAGGTGAGCGCCGCCATCTTTTGGCAGACGAGCGTAAACGAGATGCCGATCACGGCCATGGCGGCAAGTAGCATGCCGTAGTGGATAACGGCGCTCACGTCGTGCGAGCCAATGCCTTTGTCGATCATCTGGGCAATCACCAGCGGCGTCAGCAGGTCAAAGATCACTTCGATCAGCTTACACGCAGGGCCGATCACCATATACCGGCGAAACTTACCACCAAAACGCCTAAGCAGCTCAATCATAAAAAGGCGCTCCCTATCATCATCCACATTCAATTCGAATCATGATAGTACGGTGAGCCCAAAAGAAGCGTAAACAACTCGTCATTTCTAATGGGATTCGGTTTCCAAAGAAGCGGAAAGGCACGCGCACACCCAGCCAGTGTCGGGTCGACCGCCTGATATACTTACATTAGTGCTACCAAGTTAGTCGCCGACCCTTGAAATGAGGTGCCGAGATGAACGACATTCTCGCAAGAAGAGCAAGACGAGCAACCGTGGGCATCGCCCTTTCCGCGGCACTTGTCGCGGGAATCGCCCCCGTAACGGCGATCGCGGCAGAAACCAGCGCCCCCACCGGTGCAGTTGCCTTGCAGACGGAAGATGCGGCCGCCGCAAAAGAAAAAGCGTATGCAGCCATGCAGGAAGCGCTCAAAAACCTCGAAGCCGCAAAAGACGCCGCAAGTCCCGAGAAACTTGCGGAAATCGATGATGACATTGCCGCATTTCAAGAACTCTACGACATGGTGGTGGCGGAAGCCGCCAAACGGAGGGAACCCCTTCCCGCCATGCAAGCGAACGTCGATGCAGCCCAAGCCAAATACGATGAGGCCCACAACCGGACAAGCGGCCTTCAGGCAGAATTAGATAAGGCACTTGAAGCACTCGGCGACGAGGGGCCCAGCACAGCTATTAAGGAGCAAATAAAGCAGTTGCGCAGTGAGATCATGTCGGCAGAAAGGCGAGAAGAATCTTGTGAAGATGATCTTCACCGCTACCAACGCCGGCTCGAAAGCCAGGAAAAACAGGTTCAGTATTTCGAAAGTGAGGCAGAGGAAGCTAAAGCCCACATCGACGAGGACATTGCCAAGCGAAATGCGCTCCTCGGCGATTTGGAAAAGGCGCAAGCGACCTATGACGACGCCTGCAAGGCATACGAAGAGGCAAAGGCCGCGGCAGACAAGGCCACCTCGCCCGAGATAACGAAACCCGCCGAGACAGTGCCTCCCTCCGGCTCAACGCAACCGGCCGAGGCGACACAGCCCGCCAGCTCGCCCGCGACCGACAAAGACGCCCCATCGAGCTCCACCAAGCAGGCGAACTCGAGCAGCAGCAAGCAAGCAAATACGACCGCCGGCAAGCTCGCAAACACGGGCGACACAGCGCCGAGCGCAATCGCACTCGCAGGAATCGCCGCCGCAGGACTCGGAATAACCACCGCAGCCACACGCCGCATCAAGAACTCAAAATAGCCGCCAGAGCATACTACCTTCGCCAATCCACAAACCCAGAGACAAAAAGAGGCCCGTTTCCCCAACCCAGGGAAACGAGCCTCTTTACTTGTAAAAACAGATGGAAAAACAGATGGTAATGCCGCCGTCTCTTGAACCACGCAGCCATCAATTCCCAGACAACACCAGCAAGCCGCGTTCCTTAAGGAATAGATTTAATGGCTGTTAATCAAGGGGTATACGCGCACGCCCGATCAATGGCGGGCAAACCGCCTGATATACTTACATTAGTGCTACCAAGTTAGTCGCCGACCCTTGAAATG
>URNJ01000025.1 GCA_900549215.1 uncultured Collinsella sp. | reverse complement strand
GGTACGGATGGGTCCCGCTAGCTCTCAGCCGCTTTTTGAGCGGCGCTGACCCTATTCGTCGAACAAAAAGGGGCTGGCTCTGATATCCCAGAGCCAGCCCCTTGCGCATTAGATATCGCTGGCGTCGTCGAGTTCTGCCTCGAGCTTGGCACGGCGTCTTTTCGCCGTGAAAAACGTTGCGCACAGGGCAGCAAACGTGGCCGCGAAAATCGTCGCACCGCAGAACACGCCCGTGGCCAGGTTCGCCAACCAAAAGACGCTTTCGAGCGGTACGATCTGCGCCTCAGCGATACAGCGCATTGCAGCAATAACAAGCGCGAACGCGGCGCCGCTAAGGCCGCTGACAAGCAGGAAATATCCAATAGGAAGATGCTCGGTTTGCCCAAAACGATTGGTATCGACATAGCCCTTCCGCGTTTGCAGTCCTGCGCAAATCAACATCACGAGAACGAGCCACAAATACATGGCTGCCTCGAACGGCGTTGCAAAGCCATGCGGCATTTCACTAGCGTCGCTGTGAACCCACGCAAGCTGTCGAGCTATAAACTGGTAGAAAAAGATCATCAACATGCCAAACGAAAGCAGCACGAAACCAATCTTGTAGATCTTCGCGCTCTCAGCCTCCAGGCGCTCGTCCTTTGGGCCGGCATATTCACGCCACTTTTGCACGAGTTTTAAATCTTCAAATTTCATAGCGAACTCCTAAAGAGCGTCAGGGTCGACGTCGTTTTCGTCTTCCCAAAACAAGTCGTTCAACGTAACGCGTAGCGCTTTACAGATTGCCACGCACAAATTGAGCGTGGGGTTGTAGCCGCCCGCCTCGATCAGGCCGATGGTCTGGCGCGTAACGCCCACGGCCTCGGCCAAGTCAGCTTGCGAAAGGCCAACCGCCGCGCGCGCCGCCTTCATGCGTAGGTTCTTTTTGCCCGGCATGGAGTTCCTTTCGTGGTAATGGACAGATATCCGTTGCAACATGGCAGAAATATATTGCATCTATCAGGCAATGTCAACTATATATGTCATTATGAAAATCATGTCTGTCATTGCGGCACGGCGCACCGCTGTACCCGAAACCGTGCGAGGCACTGGCCCTGCTCATCGAACACCAAAAAGGGCTGGCCCCGATAACTCGGAGCCAGCCCTGAGTCGCCTGACATGGGAATCACAGCGCTACTTGAGCTTTAGCGCCTCCATCATGGGCACGGCGGCGTCCCAATCGATCTTCCAGCCAATCGACACGCGGACGGTTTCACCCGTTGCGGGAGCCGTCGCAAACAGCGTATGACCGTTGTCGGGACCAGTAAAGCGCAGCCACGTTACGCCGTTGTACTCGACCTGGTCGGTTGTTGTCTCCTTGCCTTCGTAGACCTGCTCTAGGCTTGCAACCTCTTCCTCCGGCGAACGCGGGAAGATACTGATGTGCAGGCGTCCTCCAGTCTCGTCGTGGAAGAAGTCTGCCTTTTCGTGCTCTTCGTTGGACGAATCCAGCGTATACCCATCGGCGGCCTCGATACTGTACGACGCGCAATCGATGCCGGTCATATTGGCCGCGTCTCCAGAATCGGCCACGCCGCCGGCCGCCTTAAACTCCTTGGTCTCGCATCCCGTGGTGTCAAAGTGCATGGCCTCATGATTCTTGGCGGGGGCGTAAGCGTCTACGAACTCGACAGTGATGGGCCCGTAGTACGCTGTCTTGGGCGCCCAGAAATACACGTACTCAACGGTCTCGCCCGGGCCGATATCTGGCCTCTTGGAAAGATCGATGCCCTCGTGAAGCTCATCGGGAGCCTCGCTTGCAACGTAGTCGAGCACGGTCGCCTTGCCAGAAGTAAACAACGGGTCGCCTGCCTCAAGATCGCCCTGGGCAGCATGCACGTTAAAGGAGTCAAACGTCCTGTTCTTTGCATTGTTGTTGGTGATCTTGACGTGTAGGTAAAAGCCGTCCTGCAGCTTAGCGTCGCCGCGATAGAACGTACCGTGAGCCACAGACTCATAGGTAATGCCTGCTACCTCGACCGTCTGCGAATCATAGGCCTTGGCCTTCTTGGACTTCTCCTGCACAGGTGCGCTCCCGCCCGAGCCACTCGGCGCATTTCCGCCGCAACCGGCAAGGGTGCAAGCCAGCACGGCCGAAAGCGTCACGGCGGGAATTCCTAACAGCAGCTTCTTCGTCATGGGCTTCATCATCCTCACCGCTCCTTTCGGCTTACAGCTCATCCGTTGCCCGAGTCCCAAGTCGACTCCGTGGCATCGGCCTCCACTATGAGCGTATGGCAAGAAGCAGCGCCGGCGAAGTGACCCGTGGCCCAACTAGCAACCGCCCAGCATCCCCTATGGACCAAAAAGGCTCATATACGCACGCCCTCGGCCCATAAAATGAGACGCCTGTCCCAATGTTCGATTTGAACCAACAGCCGCAAACAAGATAGGGCGTCTTCAACCGCCTTCAAACTTACTCGGACAGAACCGACTCGGTTTTGCCCGAGTAAGCGCGACCGATTGTCAGTCGATGTGCCACGCTCGTTTAAACAGCATCATTCGATTTTGTTAAATAGATCTAAGTACCTATTAAACAAAACTCGTCTGAATCCAAAATTGTTTAACAATGCCGCGCCGCAACTCAATACTTTAGCTATAACTCCGAACGATTGTTCGATGGATTTCGTGTTGGTTGGAATCGCCTGTGGGCTGGGCTATGCTACCTTGACTATCTATATGACTTAAACGCAGCAAGGGAGCACCGAGAGAGCG
This sequence comes from uncultured Collinsella sp., assembly GCA_900549215.1. Taxonomy (GTDB): domain Bacteria; phylum Actinomycetota; class Coriobacteriia; order Coriobacteriales; family Coriobacteriaceae; genus Collinsella. The sequence continues at coordinate 13,778 of URNJ01000025.1, read as the reverse complement.
AGTATGGCAAAAAACACCGCAAACTATGGTAACGACAGTATCCGCCAGCTCAAGGACGAGGACCGCGTCCGCCTGCCCCCCGCCGTTATCTTCGGCTCGGACGGACTCGATGGCTGCGCGCATGCTGCCTTCGAGATCCTGTCCAACGCCGTTGACGAGGCGCGCCAGGGCTACGGCAAGCTCATCACCCTTACCGCCTTTCGCGATGGCTCTATCCAGGTAGAGGACAACGGCCGTGGCTGCCCGCTCGACTGGAACCCTTCCGAGAAGCGCTTTAACTGGGAGCTCGTCTTTTGCGAGCTCTACGCCGGCGGCAAATACAACAACAACCAGGGCGGCGACTACGACTTCTCGCTCGGCACCAACGGCCTGGGCTCCTGCGCGACTCAGTACGCTTCCGAGTACATGGACGTCACGGTTTGGCGCGACGGCAACAAGTACTCCCTGCACTTTAAAAAGGGCAAGGTCGTCGGTGCCAAAAAGAAGGCACTCGAGATTGAGCCCAGCGACGAGGACCGCACCGGCACCACCATCAAGTGGCGCCCCGATCTTGAGGTCTTTACCTCCATCAGCATCCCCCACGATTGGTATCGCGAGACCATGCGCCGCCAGGCCGTGGTCAACGCCAACGTGACCTTCCGCCTGCGCATCGAGGGCGACGATGGCGAGTTTACCGAAGAGGATTTTTGCTATCCCAAGGGCATCGAGGACTACGTGCTCGAGAAGGTCGGTACCGACTACCTTACCGAGCCCTTCTTTATCGAGGCCGACCGTCGCGGTCGCGATCGCGAGGACCTGCCCGATTACAACGTAAAAATCACTGCTTGCATGTGCTTCTCGCGCACTTTCATGATGCAGGAGTACTACCACAACTCATCGTGGCTCGAGAACGGCGGCTCACCCGAAAAGGCCGCCCGTAGCGCTCTGACCAGCGCCATCGATGCCTACATTAAGCAACAGGGCAAGTACAACAAAAACGAGAGCGGCATTAAGTGGCAGGACGTCCAGGACTGCCTGGTACTGGTGACCAACTGCTTCTCCACCCAGACGTCCTACGAGAACCAGACCAAGAAGGCCATCAATAACCGCTTTATCCAGCAGGCCATGACGGCCTTCTTTAAGGAGCGGCTCTCGACCTACCTAATCGAGAACAAAGACGCCGCCAACAAGATCATGGAGCAGGTGCTCATCAACAAGCGCTCGCGCGAGAACGCCGAGAAGACGCGTCAGAGCATCAAGACCAACCTGCAGCAGAAGACCGACATGGCCAACCGCGTGCAGAAGTTCATCGACTGCCGCTCCAAAGACAAGAGCCGCCGCGAGATCTACATCGTAGAGGGCGACTCGGCAGCAGGCGCCATTCGTACCTCGCGCGATGCCGAGTTCCAGGGCGTTATGCCCGTCCGCGGCAAAATCCTCAACTGCCTAAAGGAGGACTATCCACGCATCTTTAAGTCCGACATCATCATGGACCTCATGCGCGTGCTGGGCTGCGGCGTGGAGATCAAGGACAAGCGCATCAAAAACCTTGGTGCCTTTGACCTGGACAACCTCAACTGGAACAAGGTCATCATCTGTACGGACGCCGACGTCGACGGTTATCACATCCGTACGCTCGTGCTCACCATGCTCTACCGCCTGGTGCCCACGCTTATCGACGAGGGCTACGTGTATATCGCCGAATCGCCGCTCTACGAGATCAACTGCAAAGAAAAGACCTACTTTGCCTACACCGAGCTCGAGAAGAACGGTATCCTCAAAGAGATCGGCGACCAGAAGTGTTCCATCAACCGCTCCAAGGGTCTTGGTGAGAACGATCCGGACATGATGTGGCTCACCACCATGAACCCCGAGACGCGTCGTCTGATCAAGGTGGAGCCCGAGGACGTCACCAAGATGGAAACCATGTTCAACCTGTTGCTGGGCAACGACGAAGCGGGCCGCAAGCGCCATATCTCCGAGCACGGCAAGGAATATCTGGACCAGCTGGACCTGCAATAGCAGCAAATCGATAACGACGGCCCATAAGAAGTTCAAGAGGAAATCGTGGCAAAGAAGAAGACGAAGAACCAGCCAAAGAAAAAGCAGGTCAACGCCGAGAACGTCATCGGCCTGCACTCCGAGGTCACCGACCAGCCGATCACGCAGACGCTCGAGGTCAACTACATGCCCTATGCCATGAGCGTCAACGTCTCGCGTGCGTTCCCCGAGATTGACGGCTTTAAGCCCTCGCACCGTAAGCTGCTCTACACCATGTACAAGATGGGCCTGCTCAAGGGAGAGCGCCAGAAGAGCGCCAACATTGTGGGCCAGACTATGAAGCTCAATCCGCACGGTGACGCCGCGATCTACGAAACGATGGTGCGTCTGGCCACCGGCAACGAGGCACTGCTCGCTCCCTTCGTGGAGTCGAAGGGCAACTTTGGCAAGTACTATTCGGGTGACCTGAGCTACGCCGCCTCGCGTTACACCGAGGCCAAGCTCTCCCCCATCAGCGCCGAGATCTTCAAGGACATCGACAAGGACCCGGTCGACTTCGTCGACAGCTACGACGGCGCCATGAAGGAGCCGCGTCTACTGCCCACCACGTTCCCTAACATCCTTGTCTCGGCCAATAAGGGCATCGGCGTCGCCATGGCTTCTGACATCTGCGGTTTCAACCTCAACGAGGTCTGTACTGCCACGATGCACTACCTGCAGGATCCTAACTGCGACCTGCTCGAATATATGCCCATGCCCGACTTCTCGACCGGCGGCGAGATTATCTACCGCCGCGAGGAGATGGAGAAGATCATCGAGACCGGCCTTGGCAGCTTCCAGATTCGCTCCCGCTGGCGCTGGATTCCCGAAGAGCGCATCATCGAGGTCTACGAGATTCCCTACACCACCAAGACCGATGTCATTATCGAGCGCATCGTCAAGCTCTCCAAGGAGGGCAAGGTCAAGGAAATCGCTGACATCCGCGATGAGACCGACCTCTCGGGTCTGCGCATCGCCATCGACCTTAAGCGCGGTGTCGACCCCGACAAGCTCATGGCCAAGCTCTATCGCTCGACCACACTGCAGGATTCGTTCTCGTGCAACTTCAACGTGCTCGTCGACGGCTATCCCCGTGTTATGGGCGTGCGCCAGATTCTGCACGAGTGGGTCAAGTGGCGTATTGAGTCCACGCGTCGCCGCATTAACTTTGACTTAGGCAAAAAGTCCGAGCGCCTGCACCTGCTGCACGGCCTCGAGGCGATCTTGCTCGACATCGACAAGGCGATCGCCATCATCCGTGGCACCAAGCTCGAGGCCGAGGTCGTGCCCAACCTTATGCGCGGCTTCGACATCGATGAAACCCAGGCAGAGTTTGTTGCCGAACTTAAGCTTCGCAACATCAACGAGGAGTACATCCTCAACCGCACCAAGGACATCGCTAAGCTCGAGGGCGAGATCGCCGAGCTTGAGGAGATTCTCTCCAGCGAGGAGAACATCAAGAAGGTCATCAGCGACGAGTTGGCCGCGGTCAACAAGAAGTACGTGATGCCGCGCCGCACGGGCAGGATCGAGCCCCATGAGGTTATCGAGGTAAGCTTGGAACCCGAGGTCGAGGAGTACCCGGTCACCATCATGCTTTCGCGCGATGGCTACCTTAAGAAGATGACGGACCGCGTGCTCAAGAAGGCGACCACGCTCAAGTACAAGGACGGCGACAAGCCCTTTATCGAGTTCCCGTCCTCCAACACGCACGAGCTGCTGGTCTTTACCAACAAGAGCCAGGTGTACAAGTGCAAGGTTGCGGCGTTTGAGGACACCAAGTCGGCCCAGCTGGGCTCGTACCTGCCGACCGATCTTGAGATGGAACCCGACGAGAGCGTCATCTGGGTCATCGACCCCGAGGACTATAAGGCCGACGTGCTGTTCGTCTTTGAGAACGGCCGCGTGGTGCGCGTCGCGCTTTCTGGATACGTCACCAAGACCAACCGCAAACGCCTTAAGAACGCCATCTACGGCGGTAGCAAACTGCTGTATGCACAGGTGCTCAAGGAAGATCGCGACATCGCACTGGTCTCGAGCGACTACCGCCTGATGAACTTTAACACGTCGCTGCTCAAGACCAAGACGACCACCAACACGCAAGGCGTCCAGGCCTTTACCGCTAAGAAGGGCCGCTCGGTCACCACCGTCGGCACGACCGAGGAGATTCTTGGCGCCGGCGTCTCGGCCGAGAAGTTCACCGCGCAGAGCCTCCCCTCCGCCGGCGCTCTCATGAAAGAAAACGACATGCCGAGTCTGTTTGACTAGGACGACGGCAACGAGATCGTTAGATACTTCGCAAAGCGACGAGGCCCGGAACGCAACGGCATTGCGCCCGGGACTCGTCGTTTTTCTTCTCAACTATTTTTTAATGCAGATAAATTGATTTCTGCTTATTTTTCTGCGTAAAAAATGTCAGCGTCACTGCTTCGATGCCCTTTGGTCAGTCGTTAGCAAAACTTGCAAAAGTTAGCAAAACTTGCAAAGGGGCCACCATGGATCGCAGCAAATGTCTCCGCCATGCCAGGCATGCTCGAAGATATTATCGAGCGAACCAAAGAAGCCGCAGATAGCTACCTCTCACAGCCTCACGCGCGCATAAACGGTGTTCAAATTGGCCTAGTGGGCATCGATTGGACATATGCTCAAGAGGCTCAGGGCAACTGGCGCACGGGCATGAATGGCGTCTTCAGGCAACTCGAGAAGCATGACATCGGGCTTCTCTCGAAACGACCTATCGGGAGCTTTCCGATAAAGACATTGATTTTTTGCTCGCGATGCTGCCCGATTCTGGCCCCAGCAGGGTCTCGGAGATAGCCAAACGCATGGGCGTCGCCAGCAACTACGCAAGCCAATACAAACGCCGCCTCCTCGAGGACGGCGTCATCGGGGAACGTGGGCGTGGTCTCGTTGGCTTTGACATCCCCGCATTCAGGGAGTTCTTGAACGAGAAGGCGTTTTAGCACACCGGAATTGTCCGCTGGAGCATCGTTGCATGGCAATCAGCATTCCTCTTGGTAAGGATAGCAAGCATTTTCCACCAACACCGATTGCCATGCGTTCTTCTTGCCCTTAGGCGAGCTTGCGGGCGAGCTCTCGCACCTCTTCCAGCTTGGGCGAGGATGCCATGCTGTCGCGCTCGGTCATACCGCTGATGGTGACAATGCCCTGGTCCTCCCACTTGCAGTACGCGCAGGTTGTCTTGTACATAGCGATCGCCGCATCATAGACGCCCTCGCTGTGGCTATCGAGCAAAAGGGCCGTCTTAGTGAACGGGAAGCCCGTAGCACCGAAGGCGTACAGGCGGTCGATGGCGGCCTTCTCCTGCGCAGTGATATCAAACCAGTAGATAGGCGAAGCGAAGACAACCATGTCGGCGTCTTTCAGTGACTCGATCACGTCGGTCATGTCGTCCTTCTGCACACAGGTGCCCTCATGGGCAAAGCAGTACCGGCATCCCAAGCAGCCGGCGATCTTCTTGCTGGCAACGCGGACGACCTCGACCGTATGACCGCCCTCGCGCGCGGTCTCGGCAAACGCCTCGACCATGGTGTCGGTATTGGCGCCCTTGCGCGGGCTACCACTCAATACAACGATATTCATAGAAATCTCCCTCCTTCATGCCGCAGGCGCGCGGCATGTTTTCTTGTAGCCAAAACGAATGGAGTTAATCAATCGCCTCGTTTCAGCTACTCCCACTCTTTAGAAGAATCGTCGCTGGAAACTTGGTATTGAATCAAGGCGCGCCTTATTTCAGGTATTCCTCAAAGAATGCCTTCAGCTTTCCAAACGGAATGATGTCCATCTGATCGTAAAGGTCGGTGTGGCTGGCACCAGGGATAATGAGCAATTCCTTGTTGTCCCCCGTCAGCTTGCCGTACGTGGTTTCGCTGAAATAGCGGGAGTGCGCCTTCTCGCCATGCACCAGCAACACAGCTGAGCGGATTTCGCCGCTATATTGCAAAATCGGCATATTCAAAAACGACAGCGAGGACGTCACATTCCAGCCACCGTTGGAGTTCAGGCTGCGGGGATGATAGCCTCGCGGAGTTTTGTAGTAGGCGTTATAGTCCGCTACAAACTGCGGCGCATCCTCCGGTAGCGGATCGACCACGCCGCCCGCCAGCGCATAGCTGCCGTTTTTATAGTCCTCGGTGCGCTGCGCGTTCAGCGCTTTCCGCTTTTCAAAGCGCGCCTGCTCGGAATCCTCGGCGTCGAAATAGCCGTTTGCGGTCACGCGGGTCATATCGTACATGGTCATAGCCGCGGTAGCTTTGATACGGGTGTCTATGGCCGCCGCATTGACTGCCATGCCGCCCCAACCGCAGATACCGATGATGCCGATACGCTCCGGGTCAACGCTTTCCTGCACAGAGAGGAAATCCACCGCTGCGCAGAAGTCCTCGGTGTTGATGTCCGGCGATGCTACATAGCGGGGTGTGCCGCCGCTCTCGCCGGTATAGGACGGGTCAAAGGCAATTGCAAAAAAGCCCAACTCCGCCATTTTCTGCGCGTACAGACCGGAGGACTGCTCCTTCACCGCGCCAAAAGGGCCGCTGACGGCGATGGCAGGCAGCTTGCCTTCCGCGTTCTTAGGCACGTACACGTCGGCAGCCAATGTGATGCCGTATCGGTTGTGGAAGGTCGCCTTGCTGTGCTCAACCTTGTCGTTTTTGGGGAACACCTTGTCCCATTCCTGCGTCAGATTCAACTGTTCCATACCTAAACCTCCTTGTCAGTCGCTTTAAGGTATTGCTCGTCGTCCACGGGCTCCAACCACTCGTTGGAGGCCTCCTCGCCCGGAACCTCCACCGCGAGATGGGAGAACCAGCTGTCGGGCGCCGCACCGTGCCAGTGCTTTACGCCTGCGGGAATATTTACTACATCGCCGGGGCGCAGCTCCTGTGCCGGTTTGCCCCATTCCTGGTAAAACCCTCGGCCAGCCACGCAGACGAGAATCTGCCCGCCGCCGCTTTTGGCGTGATGGGTGTGCCAGTTGTTGCGGCAGCCTGGCTCGAACGTAACGTTGTAAATGCCGACCTGCTCGGTGGAAAGGGGCGCGAGGTAGCTTTGCCCGATAAAGTACTTCGCAAATGCGTCGTTGGGGGCACCGATGGGAAAGGCCATCTCGTTTTGATACTTAGCTCTTGCATCAGCGGCATTGTCATCCGCCCAGACCTCCTTCGCCATGCGAAAGGCCGCCCACGCCTTGGGCCATCCCGCATAAAACGCCGCATGCGTAAGGATTTCCGCTATCTCAGCCCTGGTCACGCCATTGTTCTTTGCGGACATCAGATGATATTGAAACGAAGAGTCCGTCAGGCCCTGCGCCATTAGGGCAACCACCGTCACTATGCTGCGATCTCGAAGGGAAAGCCCGTCTTCTCGACTCCAAACCTCGCCGAACAGCACATCGTCATTGAGCTGTGCAAATTTGGGGGCAAAGTCCCCCAGGGCATCCCTGCCCGCTGTCTGCTTAATCGTCATGTTTGATTCCTCCTGTCGATGGTTTTGAGTACAAACTGCTTTCGCGCAGCTAAGCCGCGCCTAGATTTCCATGCCCATTCGATGTGCCTGCTCCAGAGCGGGATGCCCGGCGATTTCGCCCACGCCGTTCACGCCGCCGGCGAAAACCGTTCCGGCAAGCGCGCGCCTTTGGCGAAAATCCCTTGCACTCCTTATATATATTGACGAAAATAAAGGTAATACCTAAACCTAACTTTAGGTCAAGGAGTAAATTCGAGATTTGTCCGGAGGAACCATGTACACAATCGGACAGGTGGCGGATATGTTCGGTCTGCCCGTTTCCACGCTGCGCTATTACGACAAGCAGGGATTGTTCCCGGAATTGGAGCGGACATCCGGCATTCGCCGATTCGGCGATACGGAACTCGAGGCGCTTCGGGTCATCGAATGCTTAAAGAAGGCTGGGATGGAGATCAAGGACATCCGGCTGTTCATGGAATGGTGCGCGGAGGGCCCATCGACATATCCCAAGCGCAAGGCCATGTTCGAGGAGCGGAAGGCCCACATGGAATCGGAAATCGCGAACATGAACCGTGCGCTGGATATGTTGAAGTTCAAATGCTGGTACTACGAGCAGGCGATCCAAGATGGCAACGAGGATAGAGTGAAGGCGCTGATTCCCGACGATTTGCCGGAAGAGATCAAAGATACCTACGATAGCGCCCACGCTCAATAATGCCGCCCGATGCTCAAGGGGCTTTGGCAAGGAGTCGTTTAGGCAGACATGCAAAAAGAAAGCCTCCGAACAGAAGGTTCGGAGGCTGTTATTCCCGTCATTTCGCTGATGGCTTTGCTCTATGGCGACGCCGAAACAACATCGGGCGGTACTCGACGGTATCAAAACGCAAGCTCAGAAGCCAGTTCCCGTTATTCCCATAGGCATAAGCGCATCTGTTCGCGATTGCCTATCGATGCTTTGCCTCGAGCACGGCAGACACCGCATCGAGGAACTCCCGCACATGGTCTGCGGGGTGCGGCGAATGAAGCAGCCCGTAAGACACGAGACAGTCCCAATCGGTAGGGACGGTTTTGAGCATGGGGTGGACGTTGGCCCACAACGGCAGCGTCGCAAGCGCGAGGTCCTCGTTCGCGCCGCGATTGAACACCTCCACCCGATATTGCGGGAAGTCTACGAGCGCGATTTGAGGATGATGCAAGAGTATCTCGTCGCGTACGCGGTCGATTTCGGTGTTCCAGCCCCGGCGTATAAGCATAAGACTGTGATTGTGGAGGTCGTCGAATGTGACAATGTCGCGTTTGGCGAGTTCGTTGTCGACGGGAACGGCGCACCAGAGCGGCTCGCGCGAAAGCTCGAGGCCCAGGCACCCGCGCTCTTTAAGAAAGGCATCGTCGAAAATCCCCGCCACGATATCCATGTCTTGCCCGAGGTTCGCCAAACCGCGCGCCGCCGAGGGTGTGTTTTCAAACGTGACCACCTGAAGGCTCATGCCAGGGCAACGTTCCTTCACCTTCGGCCACAGCTTCGTGAGCGGCGTGCTGGGCGTCATGAGCGACACTCCCACGCGGATGATGCGCTTCTCTCCACGCTCGGCGACGCGGGCGCGTGCGATTGATTCTTGAGAGTACTGCACGATATGGCGGGCGTCGGCGAGCAGCGACCTGCCTGCTCGCGTAAGCGAAAGCCCCTGATGCGATCGGTGGAACAGCGTAAGGCCTAGCCGCGACTCCAGCAGGTTCATCTGCTTGATGACGGCCGTGGGCGTGATGAAGGACTCTTGTGCCGCCTTGGAGAAGCTGCCCGCCTCCGCCACGCGGATGAAAGTGTCAAGCTGTGGGTTGTACATCGATCCTCCTGTCACGCATTATGTGCCGTATATACCCCATGGTTATATCCATCATTCCAACGTGAACTTCTCGCACGTCAGTAAACGCCGTAGCCTTGTATTCGAAAAGTCACCATAAGGAGGAGACCATGGAGTATCTGAAGCTCAACAACGACGTAGAGATGCCCATCGAGGGTTTGGGCACCTTCCTCATGACCCCGGCCGAGGCCGAGGCGGCCGCAACCGCCGCGCTCGCGGCTGGCTACGAGCACATCGACACCGCCAACGCCTACATGAACGAGCGCGCCGTGGGCCGTGCCATCGCCAAAAGCGGCATCGCGCGCGACAAGATCTTCGTCTCCACCAAGCTCTGGCCGAGTGTCTACGACGCAGGCATGCCGGCGGTGGACGCCACGCTCCAGCGCCTGGGGCTCGACTACGTCGACCTCTACCTCATCCATCAGCCGTTCGGCGACGTCTTCGGCGCGTGGCGCGCCATGGAGGAGCTCTACGAGCAGGGCGTTATCCGCGCCATAGGCACAGCCAACTTCTACCCCGATCACCTCGCAAACCTCATCTCGTTCAACCGCATCGCCCCCGCCGTGAACCAAGTCGAGTGCAACGTGTTCTTCCAGCAGCGCGACGCGCAGGAGTATATGGCCGGCAAGGAGGTAGCCATGGAGGGCTGGGCACCCTTTGCGGAGGGCAGAAACGACCTCTTCCGCAACGAGGTCCTCGCTCGCATCGGCGAGGCGCACGGCAAGACGGTCGCCCAGGTCGTGCTGCGCTGGCTGCTGCAGCGCGGTGTGGTCTGCATCCCTAAGAGCACGCACCGCGATCGCATGGAGCAAAACTTCGACGTCTTCGACTTCGCGCTGGGCGACGACGAGATGGTCGCCATCGCCGCGCTCGACACCGGGCGCAGCGCGTTCTTCGACCACCACGACCCCGCCACCATCGAATGGCTGTCCGGGCTCGTGCGCAACGTGTAGACGAGCGGTCAGACCGCACTGATAACTTACTAGGAGGAATTGCCATGAACTCATTCACGTACGACTACCCGGTCAGGAACTACTTCGGCGAGGGGGCCATGGACCAGGCGCTCGACGCCGAGATGGGTGCCATGGGCAAGACAGTGATGCTCGCCTACGGCGGAGGCTCGGTCAAGCGAACCGGCGTCTACGGCCACGTGGTCGATAAGCTCACGAGCGCGGGCAAGCGCGTGGTGGACTTCGGCGGCATCATGCCCAATCCGACCTACGAGAAGTGCCAGGAAGGCGCCGCGCTCGCACGCAAGGAACAGGTCGACTTCATTCTCTCCGTCGGCGGCGGGTCGGTCTTCGACTGCTGCAAGGTGGTCTCCGCGCAGGCGATGCTTGACGAGGACATCGAGACGTTCGAGCACGTCGACGGCAAGATGCCGAGCTCGTTCATCCCCATGGGCTGCATCGTGACACTCTCCGGCACGGGCGCCGAGCAGAACAACGGCGCCGTCATCACCAACGAGGAAACGCATGTGAAGGGTGCCTTCTTCGGCGCGCTGCCCTCGTGGGCGGCGCTTGACCCAGCGCTCACGCTCACCGTACCGCACGCGCAGTTCATGAGCGGCGCGTTCGACACGCTCTCGCACTGCATGGAGAGCTATTTCGGAAGCCCGCGCGGGCGCAACGTCACCGACGACATCAACCTCGCCATCCAGCGTAACGTCATCCGCAACATGCGCCTCATCGCGGACGACGACCAGAACCTCGATGCCCGAAGCGAGCTCGTATACGACTCCGCCATGGCCGAGAACGGCGTGCTCAAGATCGGCAAGTCAACGGATTTCCAGGCGCACATGATCCAGCACCAGTACGGCGCGTACACCCACACCAACCACGGAATGGGCCTCGCGGTCATCCACCCTGCGCTCTACCGCCACCTGGCCCCCGAGGCGCCCGCGCAGTTCGCCCGCTGGGCACGCGAGGTGTGGGACGTCGACGCCAAGGGCAAAGACGACCTTACGGTGGCGTTGGAGGGTATCGACCGCCTGCAGACGTTCATCGGCGAGATGGGGCTTCCCACGAGCTTCGCCGAGATGGGCTCCGACGCGTCCGACGAGACGCTGCACAAGGTTGCGGACACCTGCGTGCTCACCGGCGGCTGCGCCAAGAAACTGGAGCGCAGCGAGGTGTTCCAGATTCTGACCGAGTGCCTCTAGATCGGCAGCGGGTCCCAATCCGCCCGCGCTGAAGGAAACAGGAAGGCTCCTCGTTTTTCACGAGGAGCCTTCTGAGTTTTTGCCCGATTGTGAAACCATGTGGCTTGCAGGTGCGGCGGTTCCGAAACGTCCCCATCGGTCGCCATCGGAACCGTATGAAACCGCATGAAAAACAAGAATAAATGTTCTATTACTACTCCCACTCGATGACTAATCCAGTCCGAGTGTTGTCGATGCGTGTCGCGTCGTACTGCCCGAGGGCTGATTCGTGCGCAATTTGAGCGAATCAGGCCCTTAATTCGCGGTTTCGGGAATGACTCAATTGATTCGCAAAACCGCAGGTCGCTCCTTTAATCACTCCCTGGTTTCCGCCGGGGTTCGTAGCGAGTGGCTTGGAAAAGGGTGATTCGGGAGATCAGAGGACAGGGGCGGAAAAGCCCCCTTGGCAGCATCCCGCTACTTGATCATCTTGCGGCGCGCTTGCTTGAGCCAGTTCTTCTTGAACGTGCCTATGCCGCCGAAGAACTTGTTGTAAGTCTCGCCGTCTTCCTTCGCCGCGTACTTGACCGCCGCAAGCTCGATGGTGCAGAGGTAGTCCGCTGCTTGCTCGAGACGGTAGTCGGTCATCGAAGTCTTGCGCCGCTCGACGACCCCTTTGGAAAGCACGAAGCCGATCGACTGGTCGAGCGCCTGCTTCACGATGTCCTGGCCGTTGTCGTAATAGACCTTCACCTCGTCGAAGCTTTGAAAGAATTCTAAGCGATCAAACAAAAGGCCCGAAATATCGCGCTTCATGCGCGAGGTGAGCTTTGCCAGATCCTCGAACTCGCTTCTGCGGTAGACGAACGTTCTATAGGAGACGGGAAGGCGCTGAACCAGAACGTTGAACGAGTACAGCATCTTCTTGCGCGCCTGCAGGTCGATCCCCTCGTACGGCCCGTGGCCGTTCAGCAGCGGCTCAGAATGGAACGGTATGTTCGGGAGGTCGGAGCTGGCGAGGGACTGCTCGTATCGGGAGACCTTGTCGGCAATGCCCTCCGACTGGTCGTGGACCACGAGGGTCAAAAGGTAGTACCGGGCCTTTCCGCCCCGATCGCCGCTCTCGTCGACGAATATGCTCAGGTCTCGCGCCAATATATGCCCCTGGATAGAATAAAAGCCGGGGGATAAGCCCCCGGCACTTGGAGGTAGCTGAAACAGCCACCAAAATTCTTATACCAGATCTAAGCCGGCTATGCAAGGATTCCCGCAACGCGAGTGGGTTTCTGGCACTGGAGATTCCGAGGTGCAGCATGCCCCCGCCGATTGTCGGCGTGTTCCGTACGGGCAACTTGCCTGCTGAGGCAAGTGAGCCCCGGCGACTTGCATCAGCGGTCGTACCGAGGCTAACTGGTTTGCATTGTAGCGCATGCATTCTGTTCGCGAGGTCTTAAGTGTCCGATGTGCGAATCAACCCCTTATTCGCGGGTTCAGGAATGGCTCGATTGATTCGCGAAACCGCAGGTCGCTTCATGCGCACCGGCATCGCCCTACGAATATGCAACCTTGTTGACGCCGACGAGCCCTCGCTCAAAGAAGACGACGTCTGCGGTGTGCAGGCACGCCGTTTTCACGGATGGCGCAGAGAGTCGGGGCGCCGTCGAAACGGCGGCTGTCTTTACCCTTGCCGTTTTAATGCTCGCCCCTTTGATGCCGAGCATCGAAAGCAGGTGCTTGGGAACCTCGTAGTCTTGCTCGATGAGGCCAAAGAATGTGACGCCGGAATCGACGCACACCTTCATGACGCAAGACGAGACGGGCTTGAACGCCATGCTTCCCGCCGCTCCGCCGACGAAGGATCCAATGAGCACAGGGAGGGTCGCCCCGCCTGTCAGGGCGGTCGCGACAGCGGCTCCGCCGAGCATCATGACGGTTGAGAACACGGATTGGCCCATGTTGCTCGCCATCTCGACGGGCTCGATCCTCCCCGACGCCACGAGATAGGAGTTTCGGCACGTCTCCATGGTTAGCACGACGAGTGATGCGATGACGTTCGCGCCCCTCGATCCCATTGCGGCGGCCTTTACCGTCTCGCCGAAGGCGCCCTTTGCTGCTGCGGCAGTGATTGCCGCGGTCGCCGATCCGGACACGAACCCGTTGGTGGCGCCGGCGCATGCCGCCGTCCCGATGGACTTCAAGTGCTCGTCGTCGATTTCTCCTTCCGCGATCAGGTAATCGATGGCGCGGTAGATCTCGGGGGCAACGCTCAG
>URNJ01000024.1 GCA_900549215.1 uncultured Collinsella sp. | reverse complement strand
GCATCGACCTGCGCCGATGCCCCCAACATGGACACACATTTTGTCCTATAAGCCGTCTCATGAATCAGACAAGGACCCCTCAAAATATGCTGAGTAATTGTTAGGTACCTAATAGCCTACATTTTCCCATTGGTTGCTAACCCAACCTTGATTAATCTTGGGATTCTTCGTTACCTGAGCAGTACGCATGGCAACATCTTCTATCATAACATCCATTTTCTTTTTGGAAGTATCGACGATATCTTGCGCGCCACGAAGCAAACGACCTCTAAGTTCATCGTCTGTCGCGATCTTATATCCAGCAAAGGCACCAGCCGCGATAGTCGTCGCCAATGCAATCGCTGTTAAAATCTTATTCCTCATCTTGGCCTCCTTGATCAAACTGAATCATTTCGCCAAGAATACGAGAGAGCTCTTCCTCGTCTTTAAACTCAATCTCAATCTTATTCTTTCCACGCGAGCTCTTCACACGCACGTTGGTATTAAATACCTGACGAAGCACACGGGCAGCCTTTTTAAAAGACTGAGGCGTTGCAGGCCTCGGCGTCTTAGGTGTCTCTCCGGCAGAAAACAACGGAGCAAGATTTTCTGTCGCTCTTACGGAAAGGCCCTCCGCAACAACCTTCTCTGCAAGTCGAATACGCGCGTCCTCATAGGGAACTGCAAGAATCGCACGTGCATGACCAGCAGTAAGTTTGCCCTCAAAAATCATCTGCTGAACTACCTCGGGGAGATCGAGAAGACGCAGTGAGTTTGTAATTGCAGAGCGTGACTTGCTTACCGCCTTCGACAATGCCTCCTGGGTCATACCGCTGGCATCGATAAGCTGGCGATAGCCCTTAGCCTCTTCGACGGGATTCAGATCAGAACGCTGAAGGTTTTCGATAAGAGCAAGAGCCAGCATCTCTTCATCATTAACATCTTTAATGATGACTGGCAGCTCCTCAAGACCAGCAAGCTTCGACGCCTGGTAACGACGCTCACCAGCGATGATCTCATAGCCGTTTCCATGATTGCGAACCAAAAGCGGCTGCAAAACGCCATGTTCTTGGATTGACTCGCTCAACTCGCGAAGTTCAGTTTCGTTAAAGTGAATTCGCGGCTGATTAGGGTTGGGAACGATATCCTCAATAGGTAGTTTCGTTTCAGATGCAGCCTTTGAAGTGGATGCAGCCGAACCACCGGTCTCATACTCGGCCTCTGAGACCAAAGCATTGAGTCCACGTCCCAATCCGCCACGTTTCTTTGCACTAGGCACGCTTGATCACCTCTTTTGCAAGGTTCATATACGCTTTTGCACCCTTATTCTGTGGTGCATAGGTAATTACCGGTTCTCCAAAAGACGGAGCTTCGGAGATTTTAACCGTACGTGGGATTAGCGTCTTAAACGCCTTATCACCAAAGTACGATTGAACCTCCTCAACAACCTGATTCGATAGTGAAGTACGCGAGTCATACATGGTCATAAGCACTCCATAGGTGTCTAAGCCCTTGTTCAGACGTGATTTGACCATCTTCATTGACTCAAGCAGCTTTGTAACGCCCTCGAGTGCGTAATATTCGCACTGGATCGGAATCAAAACGCTGTCTGCTGCGGTCAAGGCGTTGATAGTAAGCAGGCCGAGCGAAGGAGGACAGTCAATGAAAATGAAATCGAACTCGTCCTGAATCGGCTCAAGCAAATCTTTGAGGCGGGTTTCACGAGCAATTGCGCTTACGAGCTCAATTTCTGCGCCTGCAAGCTGAATTGTTGCCGGAATTACAAATACCTTTTTGCAATTTGTATCAAGAACAAGCGATTCTGCCGGCACATCATTCAACAATGCATCATAGATGCAGTGATCAAGGTCTTCTTTTTCAATTCCAAATCCACTGGTGCTGTTTCCCTGTGGATCAAAATCGACAATCAGTGTCTTACGACCCTGCTCACCCAGTGCTGCTGCAAGATTTACAGCTGTCGTTGACTTACCGACGCCGCCTTTTTGATTGATGATTGCAATGATACGCGTGTCTTTTGCGCTCTTAGAACGCTTAACGTCGCGAAATCCCACGGTCCCTCCTGGTGTGTATTAAAGCTGTCAAACGGAGGATGTTTCACGTGAAACATTCCGATTCGATATCAACCGCCATGTTTCACGTGAAACACTGCAAGTTGTTAGTATCCATTATGTTTCACGTGAAACATCTAGGCAAGCGGATTCTTCTTTGCCATGCCATTTGCACGAGGTAATGAAACAGATGCTGGATGACTCTTCTTAAGAACAATGAACTCCCTGTGGCCCAAGCCCTCAGGCAAATCGATTGCGTCATTCAGAAGCGAAGTGAAGCCGCAAATCTTAGCTGCTGACATGCCGGAAGCAAGCTCCTCATCCGAAGGATTGCCCTTGGTGATAACAAATAGACCTCCATCCTTGAGGAACGGAGCCGCATACTCAACAAGAATCGGTAGAGGGGCCAGTGCGCGGGCGGTTACGACAGAGAACTGCTTCTTATGGCTTCGAGCATATTCTTCAAGACGATCATGAACCGCATGAGCATGTTTTAATCCAAGAGCATGGACAAAGGAATTGACAGCATCAACCTTCTTGCAAACAGAGTCAATATAAGTACCTTTACGATGCGTGGCTAGCGTTAACGGAATACCAGGGAAGCCCGCACCTGTACCCATATCGAGCAAAGCTCCCTCAGGAGCCTTATTGATATAGGGGAGCAAAACAAGTGAGTCGAGGATATGAAGCACGGCAGCATCCTCTACGTTAAGAATACGGGTGAGATTGGTTGTCTTATTTGTTTCCAGAACCAAATCCAAATGTTGAATACATTTCCTCAGCTCAACATCAGTTACGCTCAAGGAATACTCTTTACAATAGGAAGTTAGGCGACTCAGCATCTCGTCAGCCTGCTGATCAGTAAGTACTAACAACGAAAGCTCCTTTCTGACAAAAATCAGTGTATCGAGAACTTTTGACAAAAAAAAGGGGACGTGGAAACCACGTCCCCTTAGCATAAGCTCGAGTAGATTATCGAGCAACAATCACCACATGGCGATCAGGGTCAGAACCCTCAGAATGAGTATCGACGGCATCATTGCCACGAAGTGCAATGTGAACCAGTCGGCGCTCATAGGCATTCATGGGCGGAAGCGAAACACTCTTATGAGTGCGGATGGCACGCTCGGCAGCAGACTGAGCCATGGAGGCAACCTTGTCCTGACGGCGGCTCTTGTATCCCTCGACGTCCACTACAACCGGATACCTAAAGCCAAGTTTGCGGCTCACCAGCAAAGAGAACATAACCTGAAGGGCATCAAGGGTGCGACCATGACGGCCAATGAGAACAGCAAGGTCGGGAGCCGTTACATCCAAAATCAGCTCACCCTCGTCACCCTCATACTCATCGATAGGAGAGTTGGCGGCATCGAAGTGCGAAAGGATGGAACGCAGGATGGAAATCGCAACATCGGCAATGGTGTCAAGTTCCTCATCGGTCAGCTCTTCACCAGCCTTGTAGCGCTGTGCAATCTCGGGATAATCGCCCGCAACCTGCGGGGCAACCTCCTCAAGCATATCCTCGATGATCTCTTCAGACATAACGTACTCCAAAAGTTAGGTACCTAAATAAGATTGATATCCCACTACTTCTTCTTGTGCGGGCGCGGCTTCTTCTCGCGACGAGTGACCTCAACCTGCAGCGGAGCGTTCTTAAGACGCTCCTCCTCATCGGCCTTCGCCTTGTCGATGACCTTCTGCGTCACGAAGATCTGCTGGATAACCTGCCAAGCAGACGAGACGTCGTAGTACAGCAGAACACCAACGGGAAGGCTCCAGCCCATCCAAAGCATCATGACCGTCATGACAACGGCCATCATACGCATGCTCTGGGCCTGCTGGCCGGTCTGGTTGCGCGACATATAGAGCTGCGGAATCAGGGTCAGGACGGCGAACAGGATCAGGCAGACCAGCGCAGGCAGTGCAACCATAAAGCCATCGGCAAAGGAAGCGCTCGGCGTGGTGGTCAGGTCGGGCAGGATGTTGAAGAACGAGAACGTGCCCTCGTTAAAGTACTGCGGCAGGTTACGCAGCAGCGTAAACAGGGCAAACAGGATAGGCATCTGAATCAGAAGCGGCAGGCAGCCGGACAGCGGATTAAACTTGTTCTCGCTGTAAAACTTCTGCATCTCCTCGGCCTGACGCTGAGGATCGTCGGCATAGCGCTCCTGGATCTCAAGCATCTTGGGCTGCAGCACCTGCATGCGAGCCGTCGACTTGGTCGACTTGAGCATGAGCGGCGTCAGCAGCAGACGGATGATGACCACCAGGATGATGATGGACAGGCCCCAGTCGACCGCAAAGGTCTGGATGAGCTTGAGCAGCTCGAAAAGGATGTTAACGATCCAATCCCACATGTAAGTTTTCCTCCGATAGCGAGTGCCCGCTAGGGCACAGGGTCATAACCGCCGACGTGCAGGGGATTGCAGCGAGCGATGCGCCTCACGGCAAGCCAGCAGCCTCTCAAAACACCGTGCTTCTCAATCGCCTGGACGGCGTATTGCGAGCACGTTGGGTAATAAATGCAGGCGTCAGGCAATAAGGGCGAAATAACCTGTTGATATATGCGAATAGGAGCGATGGCAACACGTCGCAAAACGTGATTGCTCATCGCTCCTCCCCAGCAACGCCGGCGCGCTTCATAAGCGAACGCAACGCCTTGTCCATCTCCTGCGGCGAGGAAATCCTCGTCTTGGGAGTTGCAAACAAGATGATGTCATAACCCGCAACGGGAAATCCGCAGCTGCGGGCGGCCTCGCGCATCACACGCTTAGATCGGTTGCGCACGACGGCACAACCGAGTCGCTTAGCACCAACGAAGGCGACCCTTCCGGAGCCGCCTTCGCCAACCGATTCACATATGGTCATTCGAATCAGAGGGTGATTGAAACGACGCCCCTGACTGAACACATGCTCGAAATCTTGCCGAGACTTAATAGTCTTCATGCGAGATGTGTGTATCGCTGCTAGACAGTGAGACGCTTGCGGCCCTTGGCGCGGCGACGGGCGAGCACGGCACGACCACCCTTGGTGGCCATACGGGCACGGAAGCCATGGGTCTTGGCACGCTTACGCTTATTAGGCTGATACGTACGCTTCATCTTAAGTTCCTCCTGCTGCATTTCGAGTGTCCGCGGGAGCGCGGACGCAGATATAGACACGTGAGCTTGAAGATTGTAGGGAAATCAATGTTCAAATGTCAAGAAATCAAAGGTAAAAGGTTGCGTAGTTCACACGGTTCCCCCATAAGCCGAGCTCGATTTAGCGGTGCATGGCAACTTTTCACGATATTTCATCGAGTTTTCAACAGGTCATGTTGGCAATGTTGAGAACTTTTCGCCAGTTTTCCAAAGTTTTCAACAGATTTTGGAAAGTTGTCGAAAGATGAGAAACATTGCACGGTGAGCTACTATTTGTTCGGAACCTTTTGAAAGATTGCGAGCGGCATGTCTGACGACTTTTACACCATGGTCGATTCCGGAGACCCGGCACCCGACAACGAGCACATCACCGGCGTGCGCGAAGAGCGTGCGGAAGGCGAGCAGACGACCACGCAGGCGCCGAAAGCCATGTACGCCGCGCGCATCGCCGTCTATGACGACATGCTGTCGACACCGCGTGTGATCGTCATTGATCCGCAGGATGTCCGCACGTATTTGGAAGAGACGACCAACACCGTCTACCAGTGCATGAAAGAACAAGGTGGCCATATCTCGCTCATGGTCATCCGCGAGATTGTCGAAAACTTTATCCACGCACACTTTGCCGAGCCCATCATCTCGATCCTGGACGGCGGAGACACCATCCGCTTTGCTGATCAAGGACCCGGCATCGACGACAAGGAGCGCGCTTTCGACTTTGGCGTTACAAGCGCAAACAGCAAGATGAAGCGCTATATCCGTGGAACCGGAGCAGGGTTTCCCATGGTGCAGGAGTATTTGGAAAACGCCGGCGGTGCCGTATCCATCGAGGACAACATGGGCAACGGCACCGTGGTTACGGTAAGCCTGAACCCTAAACGCGTTCAGGAAATCGAGCGTGCCGGCGGACGCGGTGCTGCTGTGCGGCCCGAGACGGAGCAGCCCACATATCCCCTACCGGGAGCTTTTGCGCAGCAGCCCATGGCAACGCAGCAGATGCAGCCCCCCGTGGGACAGATGCAGCAGCCCGGAATGCTTCCCACACAAGAGCCCCAGGCGACTTCGATGTCGATGGCGCCAAACATGCCAGAGGCCATGCCGCTGGCAGATCAGGATGCAGCAGCAATGCAGCAGGCAACGGGGGCAGCGGGTGGCCAGCAAATGGGCCATCAGCCGTACCAACAGGGATATCCATATCAGCAGATGCCGCCACTGGGGTATGGCCAGCAGTTCCCGCAGCAGTACCAGCAGGGATATCAGCAGCCGTACCAGCAGATGCCGCAGCAGCAGTACAACCCCCGGGCCCAGCAGATGCCTCCGCAGCCTTACCAACAGTGGCCTCAAAGTTTTCAACAGCAAATGCCGCCGATGCAGAGTTCTCAACAACCAGCAGCTCAAATGATGTATCCTAATGCAGCAAATCAGTATGCACAGCCACAACCGGACGTGTTCGTAAGCGATCGCGGCAACGCCGCGCTGGGCTATCTGGCGCAAAATCAAGCGTGCGGTGCAACCGATCTTGCGAGGGCGTTTGGAAACTCGGCCCCCACTTGGTCACGCACGCTCAATGACTTGGCGCAGGCCGGCTTGGTCATCAAGCATGGCCAGAAATACCATCTGACCGAACTCGGCGCCGCTCGCGTGCGAGCTCAGAGCTAAAGAACGGGAGAGACAGTGGACGAGGAAGCAAGCATCATCCTGGGGGATGCCATCGCCTTTTGCCAGCGCGACGGCCAAGATGCACGCCTCATCAACATGCTGGGGCAATCGCGCGCCATAAGCCTGACCGAAGATACGCTCACGATCGAGGCCCCCTCGCGCTTTGCCATCGCGCAGCTCAAAAAGCATCAGCCGACTATTGAGGCCTATCTGGAAGAAATCGCCTTTGCACCGATTGCGCTCGACATCGTGGCACCGCAAGGCGCCGCGACGGAATCCGCTGTCGCGACGGCGCCCGCCACGGGTCCCGCTGCTTCCCCGGCGGTGCCGGCCTCCGCAGTCGACGTGCCGACAATCGAGCACCAGCACAGCGATGTTTCCCGTGAAACCGTGGCACCGTTGCCGACCGCGGCGGCGACGTCAACGAACGCACCCGTCACGCACATGCCCATCGCTCACGACGCAGCGGCGGGCGCGGATTCGGGCATTGCAATCAAGAACACGCTCTCGGCCGATGATTTTCGTCGCATGATGAACCAGATGAAGGGCGGAGCGCCGACTAAACCCACGCAAGCTGCGACCCCCACTTCACCCATGCCAGCACCGACCGTGCCGGCCGAGCAGAATACGGATGGAGCCCCGCTCGCCGCGAACTCAAAATTTACCTTTGAGAACTTTGTCTACGGCCCCGAGAACAGCCATGCCTATCGCTCGGCACTCAAGTTTGCCGCCCTCGCGGACGAGCGCGGCACGTGCACATCACTGTTCATCTACGGCAAATCAGGCCTGGGCAAGACGCACCTGCTGCTTGCCATCAAAAACGAGCTCGCCGAGAAGTCGCCCGAGATCAAGGTCAAGTATGCAAACTCCCAGGCATATCTGGACGACCTGATGACCGAGTTCGACCGCCAAAAGAAGAGCAACGCCCCCATCATGCAGGCGTACCACGGCGTGGACGTGCTCATCATCGATGATATCCAAAACATCATCGGCAAGCGCGCGAGCGTGGACTACTTTTTCCAGCTCATGGACGAGTTCATCCGCAACAACAAGAAGGTCGTCATCGCGGCAGACCGCGCCCCCAAGGACCTGAGCATGGACGAGCGTCTGACCAGCCGCTTCAACGCCGGCATGCTCTGCCTGGTCGCAGAGCCCAGCTACGAGATGAAATACAAGATCTTGCAGCGCTATTACGAGAACACCATCGTCGCCGCTCCCGAGGCAGGCGACGACTCGCTGCTGGCGGCCTATGGGGGCGACGGCGGGCACCTGACCGACGAGCACTTTAAACACATGGCCGAGGTCTCGGGCACCAACATCCGCGAACTCGAGAGCTTTTGCGAGCGCTGCGCCGGCGAGGCGGGCGACCGCGAGCGCGAGGGCGGGGAACTCACCTTTGACGATATCGACGTCATCGCCAGCCAGTACTTCGACACATCGGCCAAAAAGATCAACGTCCAGACGGTTCAGTCCGTCATCGAAGAGCAGTACGGCGTGACGCACGAGGAGCTCATCGGCCCGCGTCGCAACGCCAATATCGCCAAAGCACGCCATATCGCTATCTACCTGGCCATCGAGATGTGCGAGATGACGACCACGGCGGTGGGCGCCGAATTTGGCAACCGCAACCACTCGACCGTCAGCACGAGCTACAAAAAGGTCCAGAAGATGATCCAGGAAGACCGCACCGTCACCGAAGACCTCAAGTCGCTGCGCGATAAAATTACACTGCGCTCGTAGGGAAATAGAGACACCTGTTGAAAACTTGTCGAAACCACGGGCATAAGGTGTCTAAAACCCAACCCGCGGTGATGAAAAGTTTTGCGCAGGTTTTGAACGTGGAAAACCACCCTTGTTGCACACAGGCTGCTGTCGATTCTCTTTCTGGGTCTGACCTGCGTCTTTGGGAGTAATCAACAGTTTCGTCAGTGCTATTACTATTATTAAGATATTTATATCTATAGAAAGGTATTAAAAGATGAAGTTCACCGTCAGCCAGAGCTCGCTTACACAAGCCATCGGCGTCGTTATGAAGGGTGTCGCTTCGGCATCCACCCTTCCCATCCTGTCGGGCGTGCTCGTCAAGGCGCAAGACGGCATCTTGGAATTCCAGACCTCTAACTACACCATCTCGATCCGTCATCGCATCGCGGCGCATGTCGAAGAAGAGGGCGAGATGGTTATCCCCTGTAAGATGCTCTCCAATATCACCAAGACCCTCCCCGATGCCCCGGTCACCTTTGAGCTGTCCGAGCGCCAGGTGCTGATTGGTTGCGAGAAGAGCTCTTTCCGCCTGAACACGCTCGATGCCAATGACTTCCCCGAGTTTCCGGCCTATGCCATCGAGAGCGCCGTGGAACTGCCGACCGATATCTTGTCCGAAATGGTCGGCCGCGTGTGGCGCGTCACCTCGACCGACAAGGCCCGCCCCATCCTGGGTGGCGTGCACATGAAGGTCGAGAACAACACCGTGCGCCTGGTGGCGACCGATTCCTTCCGCTTGGCCGTGTGCGATACGCAGGTCGAGACCTCGACCCTCGAGGGCTCCTTTGAGCTCAACGTTCCGGCTGACGCCTTTAACGACGCGCTGAACATCATGGCCAGCCAGGCGACCATCATGATCGGGGCTACCGACACCCAGGTCGTCTTTGAGGCCGGCAACACCACCTACGTGTCGCGCCGCATCGAGGGCGTGTACCCCAACTACAAGCAGCTCATCCCCGATTCGTGCGTGACGAGCGTCAAGATCGACGTCGCCGCCTTTAACGCCGCCCTCAAGCGCGTGGCCGTTATCGCGAGTGCCAACCCCGCCGTCAAGTTCGAGATCGATGTCGAGAACGGGCAGATGGGCCTGTCCTCCATTTCCAATGACCAGGACCTTGCACAGGAGACGATCGATGTCGAGGCCGAGGGCGAGTCGGGCACCATCGCCTTCAACTACCACTACATCTTCGGCTGCCTCAATGCCCTGTCCAAGGAGAAGGAGATCACGCTGGAGCTCAAGAGCTACTCGCAGGCGGGTATCTTCAAGTCCTACGACAAGATCAACTACCTGTATCTGGTCATGCCGGTCCGCATCTAGCGCTGCGCCATGACCATATTCGCCCGCGATCTTTCCGTCGCGCACTACCGCAGCTTCGATAGCTATCGCCTTGCCCTGGATGAGGGCGTGACGATACTTGCGGGACCCAACGCGGCGGGAAAGACCAATCTCATAGAGGCACTGCAGCTGCTGACGAGCGGCGCCTCGTTTAGGCATCCGACCGCAGCCGAGCTTGTCCATGACGGCGTGGGCTCGTGCAAGGTCGAGCTGAGGCTCGAGGGCGACGGCCGCGTGCTCGATATGGGATTGAACGCGGAGGACGGTAAGCGCTCGTTTAGCCGCAACGGCAAGAGATGTTCTGCCGCCGGTGTGCGCGGGGTTCTGCCGAGCGTGCTGTTTTGTCCCGACCATCTGGACATGGTTAAGCGAGGCGCCAGTGTGCGCCGCGCCGCCCTCGATGACTTTGGCATGCAACTGAGCGCACGCTATGCCGATCTTGCGAGCACCTATGGGCGCTGCGTGACCCAGCGTAACGCCTTGCTCAAGGAGACCTGGTGCTGCCGCGAGATGCTCGGCGCGTGGAACGATTCGATTGCCCGCGCGGGCTCGGCCCTGCTCGTGCACCGGTTGGCCCTGCTCGACCGGCTGGCGGGCTATGTGCACACTGCCTACGGGCAAGTGGCGTCCGGCGAGGCTGCCAACGTGACCTATACGTCCACACTGGGGGATTTGCCCCAGGTCGAGGATCGCGAGGAGCTGAAGGGCTGGGCGTACGAGCGCATGCTTGCTGCCCTTGATGAGCACGCCGACGAGGAAATTCGCCGCGGCGTGACGTTGGTGGGACCGCATCGCGATGAGATTGAGTTCACCGTGGCGGGTCGCTCTGCCCGCTCGTTTGCCAGCCAAGGCCAGCAGCGAACGTTGGTGCTGGCCTGGAAGGTGGCGGAGGTGGCCGTGGCTCGCGATGTCTTGGGCACCGCCCCACTGCTGCTTTTGGACGACGTGATGAGCGAGCTCGACGGCGAGCGCCGCGGTGCTTTTCTGCGGCTGATCGGCGATGATATCCAGACGGTCATAACCACGACCAACCTGGGGTATTTTACCGATGACCTGCTTGATCGAGCCAAGGTGGTGAGCATGGGTGAGACGTGCTAATTACGAGCGCGAGAGCGAAACGGTCGCCTTCAGTGGGTTTTTGAACGCAGAGCGCCAGCGCATCCTGGCGGCTGCAACGCCTAAGCGCCGCGCGCAGATGGAGGCTGCCGAGGAGTCGCGCGCGGTCTATCGCGCGTGGAACGCGGTGTGCTCGGGCACGCGCGAGGGACGGCATGTGACGGGCCTACGCTACCTGCCCGAGTCCAATGAGCTGCTGGTATATCTCGATTCGCCCTCGTGGACGCAGGAAATGACGCTGTTGCGCGAGATCATCCGCGCGCGCATGGAGCGCGCCGGTGCGCATGTGGACGGCCTGGTGTTCAAAACGACCGCGCCCGGTCACACGCCGCCCGCTGCCAAGGAGCGCCTGCGCCCGGCGACGACCGAGCGCCCGACGGCCCCGCACGCCGACCTAAGTGAGGCCGAGCGCACCGAGATTGAGCGCCAAGTGGCGCCCATCGAAGACCAAAAACTGCGCGAGGCCCTCGAGAATGCCATGAGAGCCAGTGCCGAGTGGGCCAAGGGCGTACAAAGCAAAAAAGAGCCTTAAATCGCATCTGGTGGCCTTGTAGAGCCAAATACCCTCGTTCCCGAGGGTATTTTTTTACGATAAACTAGTAAGGCTGTACACATTTTCTTGACTGAAGGAGGACGTGTGGCAAACGAAAACGATTACGATGGCGGCGAGATTAAGATTCTCGAAGGTCTCGAGGCCGTTCGTAAGCGCCCGGGCATGTATATCGGCTCGACGAGCGCCAGCGGTCTGCATCACCTGGTGTGGGAGATCGTTGACAACTCCGTCGACGAGGCCATGGCCGGTTTCTGCACCGAGATCCAGGTGACGGTCCACGCCGACAACTCCATCACGGTCGTCGACAACGGGCGCGGCATCCCTGTCGACGAGCACCCTGTTAAAAAGATCCCGACGCTCGAGGTCGTCATGACGATCTTGCACGCCGGCGGCAAGTTCGACAACTCGGCCTATAAGGTCTCGGGCGGCCTGCACGGCGTTGGCATCTCCGTCGTCAACGCACTGTCCAAGCGCGTGGTCGTTCAGGTTCGCCGCGACGGCAACACCTACGAGATGGAGTTCTCGCGCGGCAAGACCGTCAAGAAGATGGAGGTCGTGGGCACCTCGGATTCGACGGGTACCACCGTCACCTTCTGGCCCGACGACGAGATCTTCGAGACCTGCATCTACGATTTCGATACGCTGCACAACCGTCTGCAGGAGACGGCATTCCTCAATAAGAACCTTAAAATCGTGCTGACCGACGAGCGCGATGCGACTCCCCACGTGGAGGAGTTTTGCTACGAGGGCGGCATCATCGACTTCGTCAAGTTCCTCAACGAGGGCAAGGACGTCCCCGAGGCCTTTAAGGAGCCCATCTACATCGAGGGCAAATCGGACCCGGACGCGCCTGTGACCAAGATGGGCGAGGTCGAGGTTTCCCTGCAGTGGAATAGCGGTTACGGCGAGAACGTCATGTCGTTTGCCAACGACATCTACACCCCCGAGGGCGGCATGCACCTTGAGGGCTTCCGCACCGCGCTCACCCGCGTGATCAACGATTACGCGCGCAAGCAGAACCTGCTCAAGGAAAAAGACGCCAACCTGACCGGCGACGATGTGCGCGAGGGCCTTTCGGCCGTTATCTCGGTCAAGCTGCCCGATCCGCAGTTTGAGGGCCAGACCAAGGCCAAGCTCGGTAGCTCCTATATGCGCGCGCTCACGCTCAAGATCGTGACCGACGGCCTCGCCGATTACTTGGAGGAGCATCCCAAGCCCGCCCGCGAGATCGTCAAGAAGGCGCAACAGGCCTGCAAGGCGCGCAACGCCGCCCGCAAGGCGCGCGAAGCGACCCGCCGCAAGAGCCTGCTCGAGACGGCGTCCCTGCCCGGTAAGCTCGCCGACTGCTCGGTGCGCGATGCCGAGCTCACCGAGCTCTTCATCGTAGAGGGCGACTCGGCAGGCGGTTCGGCCAAGGACGGCCGTCGCCGAGACATCCAGGCGATTCTGCCCCTGCGCGGCAAGATTTTGAACGTCGAACGCGTTGGTGACCATCGCGCGTTCTCGAGTGACACCATCCAGTCGCTGATTACCGCGATCGGCTGCGGCGTCACGACGAGTGCCGGCGACGGCGGCGACTTCGATATCACCAAGGCGCGCTACCACAAGATCATCATCATGACCGATGCAGACGTCGACGGTGCGCATATCCGCATCCTGCTGCTGACGTTCTTCTACAAGTACATGCGTCCGCTGATCGATGCCGGCTACGTCTATGTTGCCTGCCCGCCCATCTTTGGCATTAAGGTGCGCAACAAGATCCACTACGTGTATCCCAACGGCCGCCAGCCCGAAGACGAGATCCTGCGCGACACCATCCAGAGTCTGGGCCTGAACCCCGACGATAACGACGAGGACGGCAAGGCCAAGGACGGCAAGATCACCAAAAAGCGCAAGGGCTATACCGTCCAGCGCTACAAGGGCCTGGGCGAGATGGACCCCAAGCAGCTTGCCTCGACGACGATGGACCCCAAGACCCGCATCCTGCAGCGCGTGTCGATCGAGGACGCCGTGGTGGCAGACCGCGCCGTGCGCGAGCTGATGGGTTCCGAGGTCGGCTATCGCCGCGAGTACATTGAAAAACATGCGCATGACGCGCGTTTCCTTGACGCTTAAGAGGAGGTAACGTGGCAGACGATATCAGCAATAACGAGGGTACGGGCGAGGCCGGCGATGCCGGTATGCCCGATGATCTGAAGCGCCTGCTTGCCCGTGCTGAGCAGGGCGAGGACGGCGACCCGGACGCCTATAACCCCGATGCCGATGATGAGGAAGAAGAGGACGACGACGCCGAGCTCGAGGAGAGCTTTGGCGAAGTCGACCGTGGCGCCTCGGCCGGTGAGGATATCAACGGCGGCCAGCTCCAGATTTCGGAGTTCGGTCGCGAGATGAAGCAGTCGTTTATCGAGTATTCGATGTCGGTTATCACGGCGCGCGCCCTGCCGGACGTGCGCGACGGCTTAAAGCCGGTGCACCGCCGCATCCTGTATGCGATGAACGAGAGCGGCATCTACCCCAACCGCCCACATAAGAAGTCGGCCTGGACGGTCGGCGAAGTTATCGGTAAGTACCACCCGCACGGTGACTCCGCGGTCTACGAGGCCATGGTCCGCCTGGCGCAGTGGTTCTCCATGCGCACGCCGCTCATCGACGGTCACGGCAACTTCGGCAACATCGACGGCGACGGCGCGGCAGCCATGCGTTACACCGAGAGCCGCCTGGCAAAGCCCGCCATGGAACTGCTGCGTGACTTGCAGAAGGATACCGTCGACTGGCAGCCCAACTACGACGAATCGCTCGCCGAGCCCGTGGCACTGCCTGCGCGCTTCCCCAACCTGCTGGTCAACGGCAGCCAGGGCATCGCCGTCGGCATGGCCACCAACATCGCCCCGCATAACCTCACCGAGGCGATCGAGGCCACCTGCTACCTGATCGACAACCCCGACGCCACCGTCGACGAGCTCATGCAAATCATGCCCGGTCCGGACTTCCCCACCGGCGCCATCATCATGGGCAGCGCCGGCATTAAGCAGAGCTACGAGACCGGTCGCGGCTCCATTACCGTACGTGCCAAGGCACACGTGGAGTCCACCAAGACCGGCCGCAGCCGCCTGGTCTTTACCGAGATTCCCTACATGGTCAACAAGGGCACCCTGCAGGAGAAGATCGCCCAACTCGTCAACGACAAGCGCATCGAGGGCATCTCGGATATGCGCGATGAGTCCAACCAGAAGGGCATCCGTCTGGTCATCGAGCTCAAGAAGGGCGTCATTCCGCAGGTCGTGCTCAACAACCTGTATAAGTACACCTCGCTGCAGACGACCTTTGGCGCCAACAACCTGGCGCTCGTCAACGGCGTTCCCAAATGCCTGAGCCTGCGCGAGATGCTGCAGCACTACATCGACCACCAGGTCGACGTCGTCACTCGCCGCACTCGCTTCGACCTTAAAAAGGCCCAGGCCCGCGCGCATATCCTTGAGGGCTACTTGATGGCCCTCGACCATATCGACGAGGTCATTAGCATCATCCGCTCCTCGCAGACCGACTCCGAGGCCAGCAGCCGCTTGATCGAGCGCTTTGGCTTTACGCCCGAGCAGACCACGGCCATCCTCGAGATGAAGCTGCGCCGCCTGACCGGCCTGGAGCGCGACAAGATCCAAGAAGAGTTGGACGGCCTGCGCCGCGCCATCGCCTACTACGAGGACCTGCTGGCGCATGAGGAGAAAATCCTGGGCGTCATCAAGGAAGAGATGCGCGAGATCTCCAAGAAGTTTGGCGACAAGCGCCGCACCGAGATCAGCCAGGTTGAGAAGGACCTGGATGTCGAGGACCTCATCGCCGACGAGGATATGGTCGTGACCATCACCCACACCGGCTACGTCAAGCGTATCCCGGTTGCCGCCTACCGCGCCCAAAAGCGCGGCGGCAAGGGCGTGTCGGGCGTCAACCTCAAAGAGGACGATGTCATCGATGAGATGTTCATCGCGTCCACGCACGAGTACGTGCTGTTCTTCTCGAGCAAGGGCAAGGTCTATCGCCTGAAGGTGCACGAGCTGCCGGTAGGTACGCGCCAGGCACGCGGTACCGCGATCGTCAACTTGCTGCCTTTCGAGGAGGGCGAGAAGATCGCGAGCGTCATCAGCTGCCGCGAGTTCCCGGCCGACGAGTACCTGATGTTTGCCACCAAGAGCGGCATGGTCAAGAAGACCGTGATGAGCGCATATGATCGCAGCCGTCGCGACGGCCTGATCGCTATCAACCTGCGTGACGACGACGCGCTGCTGAACGTGCGCCGCGTGCGCGAGGGCGACAAGATTATCCTAGCCACCACCGCGGGCAAGGCGATCATGTTCTCCGAGGAGCAGGTGCGCGCTACCGGCCGCGACACCAGCGGCGTTCGCGGTATCGGCATGAAGGACGGCGTGAGCGTTCTGGGCATGGAAGTCACTAACGGCAACGGCGATCTGTTCGTCATCACCGAGCGCGGCTACGGCAAGCGCACACCGGTTGCGGACTACCCGGAGCAGAATCGCGGCGGCCAGGGCGTCTACACCATCCAAATGACCGAGCGTAAGGGTAACCTCGCGGCCATGAAGACGGTGGGCCCGCAGCACGAGCTGTTCATCGTGACGGAGGGCGCGACGGTCATTCGTGTCAAGACCGACGAGATCAGCCAGACTGGCCGCGCCACCCAGGGCGTCAAGATG
The DNA here is from genome assembly GCA_900549215.1 of uncultured Collinsella sp. Lineage (GTDB taxonomy): Bacteria > Actinomycetota > Coriobacteriia > Coriobacteriales > Coriobacteriaceae > Collinsella. Next base: position 288 of record URNJ01000024.1, on the reverse strand, counting down.
ATGACCGTCGACGACAACGACCGCATATGCGCCGTGGCCCGTATGACGGCAGCCAAGGAAAAACCCGAAGGCGAGGGCGCCGAGGCCGCAGCCGACACCGAAGAGACCCCAGTCGACCTAGGCGACGGCAACGACATGCCAGAGGATCTCCTCGACGAGTAAGTAGTCCTCTCCGGTCAAAAACATCAGACCCCATATATCGGCGGTCGGCGCACCTGCGCGCCGACCGCTTTTTTGAAAACCTAGGGACCCGCGTTCGCCCCGGCCGCCCGGCGGCATATGAAGCCG
>URNJ01000023.1 GCA_900549215.1 uncultured Collinsella sp. | reverse complement strand
CGTATACCGTTGCATCCCATGTCGACATTATCGAGCGAGAGCATGGACTGCCAATTGGGCGCATTATGCTTGTCGGAGGTGGAACCAAGAATCCAGTTTGGATGCAAGCTATCGCCGACGTATGCGGGCGCGAGGTCTCGGTTGCCAAGGTTACGGTGGGCGCATGCTTCGGTGATGCCATCATGGCAGCTCTCGCAGGTGGCGCCTATGCATCGTGGGATGAGCTCGCCCAAGTCCTTGGTGTTGCGCAAACAATCGTGCCCGATATGGCTGCCCACGAGTTATATGCATTGCGCCGTCATATCTTTGACGAATTGTATGCACGCAACCGTGATCTCATGCACGAATTGGTGTAATGCTGCCGAATTGTACTGCCTTCCAATAGGGGCTGCGTTGTTCGATTCGCATGCCCCTTGGCATTTTTGCCCACAGGGGTTAGCGAAGGTCAAAAACAGAGTGCGCATTTGCTAAAACTGCCGACTCGATGCGCTTTGCGTCACAGTTTTTGAGTGAGGCAATGCGCATCGAGGTCCTTGTGAGCGATCTGATGAGCGATTGCGCGCTTGTTTCTGTGTTTGGCTCGGCCGGCGCATCGGTCTCGAGCAGTAGACGGTCGAGTGGAATCTGTCGTGCGTATTCGCGACCGCGCTTGGTGGCGAGCATGCGTTCGTTGACGGAAAAATAGCAGCCTGCATTACGCGCGCGGACGAGTTCGTCCGAAGTGCCGCTTAACCAGTGGAAGATGATAACGGGGGAGTCGGAGTTTGGGATGAGTAATCCATGCGATTCGAGGACGTCCAGTACGGCTCCTGCCGAACGAACGGCGTGAATTGATATCACGCGCCCGGTAAGAGGATGCTGCACGAGTGTATCGCAGAGCTGGTCAAATGCCTGTATTTGTAGCGGCTCACTTCCGGCAAAGCGCGCAGAAAAGTCGAGTCCCACCTCGCCGATGTAGCGCTCTTGGGCGGCAACTTCGCAAAGCAGATTGACTTCGGCAGGACCGCAGCGGCCGTCGGCGAGCCACCAGGGGTGAAGCCCGACGCCGGCGATGATGCCTGTTTGGCGACGGGCGCGCTCGTTTGCGCTAGCGAAGTCGCGTGGATCGACGCCGCAATCAAATAGACCCAAGCCCAGCGCCGTCGCCTCATCGGCAACGGCGTCCGGGTGAGCCATTAAATCAAGATGGCAGTGTGCATCAAATAACCGGGGCTCCATCTCGGCGCGCTCCGCTAGTCCAGACGTTGGCCATCGGAGCGTACGCGCTCGGTGCCGCGGCCACTGATCTGGCGGATAACCTCGCCGGCGATCATCTGACCCATGATGGGCGGCATAAAGCTGGCGGTTCCGAGCTCGGTACGCTCATGGATGTTGGAAGGGTCGCGGGGCTGTGTCTTAACCGATTCCTCGCAGCTAAACAGTACATGCAGACTCTTGATTCCGCGCTTCTTGCATTCTTTGCGCATGATGCGGCTCATGGGGTCACGTACCGTATCGAAAATGTCGGCAAAGCGGAGGCACTCGGGATGGAGCTTGTTGGCTCCGCCCATGGAGCTAACCAAACGAATGCCGTGGTCCTGAGCATATTTGGCAATGGTGAGCTTGGCCGAGATGGTGTCGATGGCGTCGACGACGTAGTCGAGCTTGCCGTCCGTCTGCTCCAAAACGCGCGCGAAAAATTCGTCGATATTGTCGCTCAACAGGTATTCGGTGCGCTTGATGACGGTAGCGGCTGGATTGATGTCGTGGATCATGGCTTCCATAACATCGACCTTGCGCTTGCCGATGGTGCTTTGAAAGGCGATGGCCTGGCGATTGATATTGCTGGGCGCGATGATGTCCTTATCCAGAATGACGAAATGACCAATGCCGCCGCGGGCAAGTGCCTCGCAGCAATTGGAGCCCACACCTCCGCAGCCGAGCACCAGCACCGTGGCGGCGACGAGTTTGTCGAGTGCCTCGCGGCCCATGATGATCTCGAGCTTGGTATCGCGCGTCTCGACAAGAGCGGCAGCGGTTTCGGTCATAGACATCCTCCGATGGGGAAGCGAATTGTGTTTTAGCTATCGCCATTATAGGTATTATTACGATTCCATTTGAACCCTTGGGGTTTGTTGAAATGGGATCGGGATTCGCATAAGATTGAAGCAGATGGCGCCCGTTGCCGCGGGTTAGCCAACTCCAAAACACGTTTGTAGCGTGAGAAGCGGCCGTCTTCGCATTACGCGGGGGCGGCTATTTTTTGAGTGTAAGATTAGATAGTTAGACAAACATCTAAATATCGAGTATAGTGTGCGCGTCGAACGAAATGCTGAGAGGAGGTCCTATGCCGGGAGAGGGTTTTAAGGCGCTGGCCGATCCTACACGGCGTCACATTTTGGAACTGCTGCGCGAGGGCAATCGCACGGCTGGGGAGCTTGCCGAGCATTTTGACATCAGCAAGCCGTCATTGAGCCATCATTTGGCGACGCTCAAAAACGCCGGGTTGGTGACCGACGAACGTCATGGCCAAAACATCGTTTACAGCTTAAACACCACCGTCATGCAGGACTTGATCGGTTGGTTTATGGGCTTTACAAACACGGAAGGTGATAAGGATGAATAACGAAAACAAGGGCATTCACGCCACGGGGGTATCGTCGCGCGCGTGGGCCATGCTTGTTGTGGTCTGCGCTATTAATGTTGCCGCGCATCTCTGGGTGATGCCGAGCTTGCCTGCGCAGATTCCCACGCACTGGGGCGCGAACGGCGCTGTCGACGGTTGGGGTCCTAGCTGGATGGCATCGGCGCTCGGCGCGTTGCCGCTGGCGCTTCTCGCAATGTTCCGCGTGGTGCCGCGCATCGATCCCAAAGGTGAGGCATATCGAACCTCGGGCAAGTTCTATCAGGGCTTCGTAATCGCCTTTACCTTGTTCATGTGTGCCGTAAGCTGGCTGGGAGAGCTTACGGTCTGGGGCGTGGTGCCGGCGGTCGGTTCGGTCAACGTGCTGATTTCCGGTGCTATCGGTTTGCTGTTCATCGGCGTAGGCAACTACTTGCCGCGTGTGAAGCAGAACTATACGCTTGGTATCAAGACGCCCTGGGCGCTTGCCGATCCCGAGAACTGGCGCCGTACGCAGCGCTTTGGCGGTGCCTGCTTTATGGTGTTGGGTATTGGCCTGATTGTGATGGGCGTGGCAGGTGCGGTGCTTTCGAGTGAAGTCGTCGCCGCGGTGATTGCGGTTCTGGCGTTTGGTTCGGTTGGAGCCGTCTACGTCTACTCGTATCTGCTGTGGCGCAAATCGCAGCGAGCCGCTCGTTAAGGTTGCGGAAAACTAGCGTACGCAGTTCATAGTATGTTCCGGGGGACTTTTCCCAGGTAGTATTAGGGGGTGTGGGCAACCATGCCCCTTTTCGTTACGTTTCAGAGCTGGTTTTCTCATTTCGTTTCCACTTAAAGCGAATCAAGAATAGGAAAACAGCAGGTAGAAAGGATAGAACAGGCAAATGGCAGAGTTTATCTACCAGATGTATCAGGCTCGCAAGGCCCATGGCGACAAGGTGATCCTTGACGACGTGACCCTGAGCTTCTACCCCGGTGCCAAGATCGGCGTCGTGGGCCCCAACGGTATGGGCAAGTCGACCCTGCTCAAGATCATGGCCGGCATCGAGGAGGTCTCCAACGGCGATGCCAGGCTCACCCCCGGCTACACTGTGGGCATCCTGCAGCAGGAGCCGCCGCTCGACGACGACAAGACCGTTATCGAGAACGTGCGCATGGCGTTTGGCGATATGATCGCCAAGGTCGATCGCTTCAATAAGATCGGCGAGGAGATGTGCGACCCGGATTGCGACATGGACGCCCTCATGGCCGAGATGGGCAAGCTCCAAGACGAGATTGACGCCGCCGACGGCTGGGATATCGATTCCAAGCTCGGTCAGGCCATGGACGCCCTGCAGCTGCCCGATTCTGACATGCCGGTTAACGTGCTTTCCGGCGGCGAGCGCCGCCGCGTGGCCCTGTGCAAGCTGCTGCTCGAGGCTCCCGACCTGCTGCTGCTCGACGAGCCCACGAACCACCTGGACGCCGAGTCGATCCTGTGGCTCGAGCACTTCCTGCACAACTACCAGGGCGCGGTACTTGCCGTCACGCACGACCGCTACTTCTTGGATAATGTTGCCGAGTGGATCTGCGAGGTCGACCGTGGCCACCTTTATCCCTACAAGGGCAACTACTCAACGTATCTGGAGACCAAGGCCGCGCGTATCGAGGCTCAGGGCAACCGTGACGCCAAGCTCGCCAAGCGCATGGAGGCCGAGCTCGAGTGGGTACGCAGCTCGCCCAAGGCTCGCCAGGCAAAGAACAAGGCCCGTCTGGCTCGCTACGAGGAGATGGAGGCCGAGGCCCGCGCAAGCCAGAAGCTCGACTGGACTGACATCCGCATCCCTGTGGGCCCGCGTCTGGGCAACAAGGTACTCGAGGCCCATCACCTGCACAAGGAGTTCGATGGTCGTGTGCTCATCGACGACCTATCATTCACTCTGCCGCGCAACGGCATCGTGGGCGTCATCGGCCCCAACGGCGTGGGCAAGACTACGCTCTTCAAGACCATCGTGGGTCTGGAGCCGCTGACTTCGGGCGAGCTCGAGGTGGGCGAGACCGTCAAGATCTCCTACGTCGACCAGAACCGTTCTGGCATCGACCCCGACAAGAACCTGTGGGAGGTCGTCTCGGATGGCCTGGACCACATGATGGTGGGCGAGACCGAGGTCCCCAGCCGCGCGTACGTGGCGAGCTTTGGCTTTAAGGGCCAGGACCAGCAGAAGCGCGCTGGCGTACTCTCCGGTGGCGAGCGCAACCGTCTGAACCTGGCGCTCACGCTCAAGCAGGGCGGCAACCTGCTGCTCCTCGACGAGCCCACCAACGACCTCGACGTCGAGACGCTGTCCTCGCTCGAAGCTGCACTGCTTGAGTTTCCGGGCTGTTCGGTGGTCATTAGCCACGACCGTATGTTCCTGGACCGCGTTGCCACGCACATCCTGGCGTGGGAAGGCACCGACGAGAACCCGGGCAACTGGTATTGGTTCGAGGGCAACTTTGAGGCCTATCAGGCCAACCGCATCGAGCGCCTGGGCGAGGACGCAGCCCAGCCGCATCGTATTCACCGCAAGCTGACGCGTGACTAATTTGTTACGCGGTTTTACCAAACCGCGTAACTGCTCGACGCGGCGCGGGTCGCAAGCACCCCATCTTGTCGTTCAAGCCGTCGCTCGCGCGAAGTACGCGTCGCTCCTCTTTCACGGCAACCTGGGGCACTTGCGGCCCGCTCGCTGTTGGTTACGCAACATCAACAAATAAAAACGGCTCAAATCCTGATTTGGATTTGAGCCGTTTGTCGTTACTGCTCGGGTTCTTCGACTTTATCGATGGCCCAGGTGGCTCCGAGACCGCCGGTGGTGTTGCGGCGGATGCGCACGGTGACTTCGTGGGGCTGCGTGTAGCGCAGGGGGAAGCTTGCGCGGTTTCGCGCGGCCTCGATGGTACCGCGCTCGCGGGCGATCCAGTAGTACTCGCCGACAATGCCGAGGGTGTCGGCGCCGTAGGGGAGATAGGTCGACAGCTGGTGCAGAAGCGGGCCGGGGCAGAAGACCTCGGTTGCGAAATCGACGGGGAAGTCCTCGGGGATAGCGGGCACTGCAGGTGCGGGGGCTGGGGCCGCTGCGGGTACCGAAGCCGGTGCCGGTGCGGGAATTTGGTCGCAAGCAGCGGCGGGCACGGACTCGATGACGGGTGCGGGCTCCGGCGTCGCTTCCGGCCTGGTCGTGGAATCTGCGGGCTTCACGGTGACGGGCGCGTCTGCAGCTGCATTTTCAACCTCAACCTGCGCCGCATTCTCGTTCTCGACGCTCGACTTTGCCTCGATGGGCGTGGACGCCATGGTGGTGATGCCGGCGTTGGCGTTCTCGGGGTCATAGACGACCGTAAGCGAGATGGCAGGCTGCGGCGTCTCGGGCTCTGGCGTCGATTCGGTAGCGCCTTGATCGGCGGGCTCGTCGGACTGATCGTCCTCGGCCTCGTTGCCAAAGACATCGCCGTTTTGGAACGCAGGCGTCTCGGGTTGGCTGGCGGCTTCTTCGGTTGTCGACTTGGGAGCCTCGTCGAGCTCCGCAGTGGCTTCCTGCTCGGATATGACTTTGGGATTGGTCGTGGTGGCGATTTCGGTTTCGGCTTCTGCTGTTACCTCAATAGCGATTTCGATCTCTGCCTCGGGCTCGGGTTCCGGCGCGGCGTCAACCATGGCTTCGGGCTCGGGACGCTTAACGTGCTTGGGACGCACGGCCTTGAGGTCCTTCTCGCCGCGCTTTTTCTTTTTATAGGACTGCTTGGCTCCCTTGGCAGCCTTGGGCTTGTCCTCGCCTTTGGCAAGGGCGGCATCCCAGACCTCGTTGGCGATGACGGTGGCATACAGGCGACCGCCCTTAAAGACGGTCAGCTTAATGCAGTCGTCGAGCTCCTCGAGCAGCTCGCGCGTGGACTCAAAGCCCAGGTCATAAGCGGCCATGTCGCCGGCGGCGAGTGCCTCCTCGACCTGCGTCATAAACGTTTGCTTGCCGCACCCAATCGCATCGCGCAGCAGGCGATACAGATAGATGTGGTTGCCCAGCGATAGTGTGGGCTTAACTATTGTCTTGCTCATGGCAAATCTCCTCTTTACACACCAAAGCATCTTACCATCGCACGGGGCTTGCCATCTCGTCGCCCAAGGTAAACGGGCGCGACCGTTGCCGGTTCGCGCCCGTTATGCATGTCGGTTATCTATGAGAGACAAACGTGCTTAGTTGCCCGATGCCGTGTCTTGGCTCGAGCTGTCAGATGCCGTGCCGGAAGCGGTTCCGCTCGAGCTGTTCGGGTTACTGGTGTTGCCGTTGTCGGTAGATCCCGTGCCCGATGCATTGCCGCTCGTCTGGTCACCCGTGCTCGGCTGAGAGCCGTCAGTCGTTTGGCTTGAGTCGGTCGTGCCGGATTGCGTGCCGCTGTTGGACGTAGAGGAATCGGTGCCCTGCGATTGATCGGGGGCGTTCGAGGACGAGTCGGCGGATGCGGGGGTGCCCTGCGGGTCGTCCTGCTGGCTTTGCGATTGACCGGAGCTATCCGCGTCGCGCTCGGTCGTGCGTGACGAAAGGATTGGCTCGGGGCGCTCGCCCAGACCCTCACCGGCGGTGGTGATAAGGATGGCACCAGTGCAGGCGATGACCGCGACGATGGCGATCGCAATCGAGAAGATGATGACCTTCTTTTGCGTCTGGCTGCGCTCTGCCGCCGCCTTGGCGCGCAAACTGTTGGGGGCGACGCGCGCCGTGGTCGCGCGCCCCGCAATCTGACGCATCTCCTGCGTAGTCGCGGCGCCGCCCAGGTGCTCTTCGGCATTAAATTCAACGGGCTCATAGGCGCCGGCGGGGTAGTCGACGGCGGCGTGCGTACCTTTGAGGGCTTTGGCGCTGGCAGAGATAAAGTGGCGATAGACCTGTGAGGACACAACGGTGATGACCGAGCTCACGGCGGCGCCAATTACTGAACCAGCGATACCAATCTTGGAAGCAAGCGCGACGCTCGTGGCGGCAGCTGCAGCGCCGGCGATGATCTGGGGAATGGAAATGTCATCGAACAGGCCCTTTTTGGGCGCGATGGCCATGGTCTGTCCGATGGAATGGTTTTCGTGAACGCCGTTGTTGAGCGCGGCCGGTGTCATGACGCGCGTGCGCGGCGCGTCGGTGTACTTGGTTGTCATGCGGGACCCTCCCGGTGTAAATCTGCTTCGTTTCATGTAGCCATCAGGGTACCCACCAGATGTGAATCGTACGTGACATTTAACAGATACCATCAACTCATCAATAGCTCACCAAGTTGGTGGGATGCGGTTACACTCGGCGGTTGAACTACAATAGGGTTTGCTAATTGTTGTGAATGGCGTCTACGCACGGGAGCATTCTTATGAATCTTCACCTTTCTCAGTCTGATGGCTTTTTGCGTGTGGCGGCGGCGTCGCCGCGGATTCGCGTGGCCGATGTCGAGGGCAATACCGAGGTTGCGCTGGCGGCTGTTCGCGAGGCTGCCGAGCGCGGCATTCGTGCGCTGGTGCTGCCCGAGCTTAATTTGACCGGTTATACCGCGGCCGACCTGTTCCATAATCGCACGCTGCTGCATGCCTGCGAGGCTGCTCTGGTGCATATCCTTGACGAGACTCGTGAGCTGCCGATTGTCTTTACCATCGGTCTTCCCGTTGCAGTTGCCGAGAATATCTACAACTGCGCCGCCGTTTGCTGCGCGGGTGAGCTTTTGGGCCTCACGGCCAAGAAGTATCTGCCCAACTATGGCGAGTTCTACGAGCGCCGCTGGTTTGCTCCGGCGCCCGCAGATCCCGTGTGGGTCGAGTTTGCCGGTCAGGGTCCGGTTCCGCTGGGTTCGGGGCTTGTCTACCGCTGCTGTGATGAAGGTGCCGAGGATATGGTGCTGGGGGTTGAGATCTGCGAGGACCTGTGGGTGCCGGCACCCCCTTCGACCGAGATGGCGCTTGCCGGCGCTACGGTGATCCTTAATCCCTCTGCTTCCGACGAGATCATCGGCAAGGCAGACTATCGCCGCAGCCTTATCTCTAACCAAAGCGCACGCCTGTACTGCGCCTATGCCTATGCGGATGCGAGCGAGGGCGAGTCCACGACTGATATGGTCTTTGCGGGCGAGAACCTTATCTACGAAAATGGCTCCAAGCTCACCGCCACCAAACTGCTTACCTGCGATATGGCCGTCGCCGATATCGATCTTGACCGTCTGGTTGCCGAGCGCCGCCGCTCGACGACGTGGGCGCGCGCGGACGATGCGCCGGAGGCCACGACCGTTGAGTTCTCTTTTGAGAGCACACTCTCCGAGGCTCCCGTCCTGCGCAACGCCTGCGACATCGACCGTGTCTTCCCCCGCGCGCCCTTTGTGCCGGCCGACCATGGCGACCTGGCCGAGCGTTGCGAGACCATCCTCGACCTGCAGACCGCCGGCCTCAAGACCCGCCTTGCCCATACGGGTACCAAGGCGGCCGTCATCGGTCTTTCGGGCGGCCTGGACTCCACGTTGGCACTGCTTGTGACCGTGCGCGCCTTTGATGCGCTGGGGCTGCCGCGCACCGGTATCACGGCCGTGTCCATGCCCGGCTTCGGCACGACGCATCGCACCAAGTCGAATGCCGAGTCGCTCGCCCGCGACCTGGGTGTGAGCTTCCGCGAGGTTTCGATCCACGCGGCCGTGGAGCAGCACTTCAAGGACATTGAGCACGATCCTGCCGTGCAGGACGTGACTTACGAGAACAGCCAGGCCCGCGAGCGCACGCAGATTCTGATGGATCTGGCCAACCAGGCTGGCGGTTTTGTCATCGGTACGGGCGATCTGTCGGAGCTGGCGCTCGGCTGGGCTACCTATAACGGAGACCACATGAGCATGTATGCCGTCAATGCGAGCGTGCCCAAGACGCTTGTGCGCCATCTGGTGCGCTATGCGGCTGATGTCTTTGGCGGACGTATTGCCGAGGTCTTGCTCGATATCCTCGATACGCCGGTATCTCCCGAGCTTCTGCCGCCCACGGGCGACGGCGAGATTGCGCAGAAGACTGAGGATTTGGTGGGCCCGTACGAGTTGCACGACTACTTCCTCTACTACCTGCTGCGTTTTGGCTTTGAGCCGGGCAAGATCTACCGCATGGCGCTCAAGAGTTTCGAGGGTGTCTACGACGCCAAGACCGTCCACACGTGGCTGCGTACGTTCTATCGTCGCTTCTTTGCCCAGCAGTTTAAGCGCAGCTGCCTGCCCGATGGTCCCAAGGTGGGCTCGGTGACGCTCAGCCCGCGCGGCGATTGGCGTATGCCGAGTGACGCCAGTTCGCGTTTGTGGCTTGCGCAGATCGACGTGCTCAATCCAATTGACTAAGGTTGGCTAAATTGAACCAATGCGGGGGTTGCAAGCGTTACACTTTTGCAATCTGATGGCCCGTATCGCGCGGCGCTCTTGTCGGAGCGCCGCGTTTTTTATATCGAAAGGTGGCACCATGCAGGCATCGCAGCGTCTCGACCGCTTTGGCGCGGAGGTCTTCGCTTCGCTCAACAACAAGCTTCTCGCGCTGAAGGCTCAGGGCAAGACCATTTACAACATGAGCGTGGGCACGCCCGACTTTAAGCCGTACGACCATGTGGTCGAGGCGCTCACGCAAGCAGCCCAAGATCCCGAGATGTGGAAGTATGCCCTGCGCGACCTGCCCGAACTCAAGCAAGCCGTGTGCGATTACTATGAGCGCCGCTTTGGCGTTTCGGGCATTACGCCGTCCATGGTGCAGTCGTGCAACGGCACGCAGGAGGGCGTGGGTCATTTGGGCCTGGCCCTGCTCGATCCGGGTGACACCATTCTGGTTCCCGATCCGTGCTACCCGGTCTTTGAGGCGGGTGCCAAGATTGCCGATGCCAAGCTCGAGTACTATCCGCTGGTTGCCGAGCACAATTACCTGCCCTATGTGGCGGGTATCGATCCCGAGGTGGCCGATCGTGCCAAGTACATGATCGTGTCGCTGCCCGCGAACCCGGTGGGTTCGGTGGGCACGCCCGAGGTCTACGAGGAGATCATCGCTTTCGCCCGCGAGCACGACCTGTTGATCGTTCATGACAACGCGTACTCCGACATCGTGTTTGACGGCGAGCCCGGCGGCAGCTTCTTGCAGTATCCCGGTGCGCTCGAGGTGGGCGTGGAGTTCTTCTCGCTTTCCAAGTCGTTTAACGTCACCGGTGCCCGCATCGGCTTTTTGGTCGGTCGCGAGGATGTGGTCTCGGCCTTTGCCAAGCTGCGCGGCCAGATCGACTTTGGTATGTTCTTCCCGATCCAGAAGGCTGCTATCGCCTGCCTCAATGGCCCGCGCGATGAGGTCGAGGCGCAGCGTCTGAAGTACCAGGAACGTCGCGATGCCCTGTGCGACGGTCTTGAGGGCCTGGGCTGGGAGCGTCCCAACGCGCATGGTTCTATGTTTGTGTGGGCCAAGCTTCCTGGTGGTCGCACCGATTCCATGGCGTTTTGCGAGGAGCTCATGGAGAAGGCTGGCGTCGTGGTGACACCGGGCGCGAGCTTTGGTCCTTCGGGCGAGGGGCACGTGCGTATGGCGCTGGTCCTGCCGCCCGATCAGATCGCTTTGGCCGTCGAGGCCATTCGCGAGGCGGGCCTGTATTAGAAAGTTGTTTCGGCTCGTCAATAGCTCGAAACCGATTTCGTGCAGTTATTTTACGAATCCTGCAAATAATTTCGGTAAACGGTCGATATTTGGCTGCGAATAGGAGCATAATCAAAGTCCCGATTGGATGGATTACGGCAAGCCGCTCGGGTCGTTCCCGGGCGGCTTGTTTGTGGAGAGAGATGGGAGTTTCTAATGGTTAACGAGAAGAAGGTCGCTATTGTCGGCTGCGGTTTCGTCGGTTCGTCGTCGGCGTTCGCGTTGATGCAGAGCGGTCTGTTCTCCGAGATGGTCCTCATCGACGTGGACAAGAACCGCGCCGAGGGTGAGGCCCTGGATATCGCGCACGGCATGACGTTTGCCGAGCCGATGAAGATCTACGCCGGCGATTACTCCGATGTCGCCGACGCCGCCATGATCGTCGTCACCGCTGGTGCTGCCCAGAAGCCCGGTGAGACCCGCCTGGACCTGGTCAATAAGAACGTCAGCATCTTTAAGTCCATTATTCCCGAGATTAAGAAGTCTGGCTTCGACGGCATTCTGCTAATCGTCTCCAACCCGGTCGACGTTCTGACATACGCCGCCATCAAGATGTCCGGTCTGCCCGAGGGCCATGTCATCGGCTCCGGCACCGTGCTCGACACCGGCCGTCTGCAGCAGATGCTCGGCGCTCACGTCGAGGTTGACCCGCGTGACGTTCAGGCCTATGTCATGGGCGAGCATGGTGACTCCGAGTTCGTCGCTTGGTCCAGCGCTCAGGTTGCCGGCGTGCCGCTGAACACCTTCTGCGAGCTTCACGGCCACCTGGAGCATGAGGCCGCCGAGAAGCGCATCGCCGAGGACGTCAAGAACTCCGCCTACACCATCATCGAGAAGAAGCACGCCACCTACTACGGTGTCGCTATGGCCGTCAAGCGCATCTGCACTGCCGTCATGCGCGATGAGCAGACCGTTCTGCCTGTCTCCTCGCTCATGGTGGGCGAGTACGGCCTGTCTGATCTGGCCATCTCCATGCCGACGGTCGTTGGCCGCGACGGCGTCGTCTGCCGCGTTCCCGTGCCGCTGAACGATGACGAGCAGCATGAGCTCACCGTCTCTGCAAAGGCCCTTAAGGACATCATCGACAGCGTCGACTTCTCCTGCTAAATCAAGCTCGCTAGAGCGAAAAGCTACAATGAAGGCGTCCGGGTCCACACGGCCCGGGCGCCTTTTTGGTGCAAAGTAACCTGATCCCAATACTCCATCCCGATGCGCCATAGTTGATGGGAGGGCCATGTCGGATTCGCCTAATTTTTTGTCCTATGCCCAGACGGCGTTTGATCCGTTTGAGGAATGGCCGTTCTGCGCGGTGGATAGCCTGGTCTTTGCGTGGTTGTCCTATTTGCGCCTGCCGCAGGACATGCCAGAGCTTGAGGGCTGGCAGGGGCTTGATGTGCGCGAGCTGCTGCGCGCCGAGTGTTACAAGTCCATGATTGGCGACCTGTGGAACCCGGAGGGTAGCCGCGCCCTGCTGGAGGCGGTGGCAGCAAATCCCAGATACCGCGGTGTGCACATTTGCGGCTATCGCGCCGTGAACGATGTTGCGATGACGGAGCAGTTTGCAGCCATGGCGTTCCGGTTTCCGGCGGGGTTTAGCTATCTTTCCTTCCGGGGGACCGACAGCACGATTGTGGGCTGGAAAGAGGACTTTAACATGGCGTTCCGGTGTCCTGTGCCGGCCCAGGAATCCGCGGCGCGTTATGTGGACGAGGCAGCGGATGCGATTGACGGGCCGCTTTTGTGCGGAGGTCATTCCAAGGGTGGAAACCTTGCGGTGTACGGTGCGGCGATGTGCTCCGATGTCGCCCGTGGGCGAATCGAACGGGCGTATTCCCATGATGGTCCGGGCTTCGTCGAGGAGTTTCTGAACGGCAATGCCTTTGCCGATCTTTCCGGTCGAATCGACAAGACGCTACCTCGGTCGTCGATCTTTGGCATGATGTTCGAGACACAGGAGGACTATGCCATCGTTGAGAGCACCGAGTTCAGCCTGCTGCAGCACAATCCCTTTAGCTGGGTGGTTGATGGTCGCGACTTCGTGTACTGTGAGCGCCTGTCCGCCGGTGCTCGATACGTTGATGGCTCCATTCGCGAGATGCTGCTTGCAGTGTCGCCTAGCGAGCGCGAGCGTTTTGTAGATGCGTTGTTCTCCGTGTTTGAGGCTACGGGTGCTGAGCGGTTTGCGGATATCGCTGGGAATCTGCGCGAGAGCCTGCCCGTGATGCTCCAGGCTGCGCAAGGCTTTGACAAGGATACGCGACGCTTTGTCTCGCAGACCATCGCGGCAATCCTAAAATGTGCGCTGCTGCCCAAACGACCCCAGATCGACATGCCCGCTGCCGGCAAGAGTTTGGCAGAACAGCTCGAGGCTTGGCAGTCCGAGCTCCTGCGCTAGCCATTGGTGCAAAGCAACCTGTCACCGATGCACCATTCTTCGATGCATCCGGGGCGGGCTCGACCGCTATACTGATTCGTGCTCAATTCGATCTAGAACGGAATGCCGTATATGAAAATCAATCATGCTATTCTGCATATCCTGGACTTTGACTCTGCCGTCAACGTCATGAGCCAGCGCGAGCTCGATATCGAGAGCCGTACCGTGCGCAACTTCGTGACCACGCATCTGCGCCGCGCGCGTACCTCGGCCGACAATAAACGCGCCACGTTTGCCGAGAACTCTGCGTTTGGCGGCGAGCTCAAGGGCTATTTCTTTGGCGAGCGCGAGTTCGTGGACCTGTCTCAGCAGATTGCGGAGTTTATCTCTTCCGAGCTCACCAAAGCCGAGAAAGCTGAGTCTACCGACGTGCTGGTGGCCGATTTTGACGACGATGAGGATGCCCGCTGGTTTGCCGTTATGCTGCTGGGCTCCAAGCAGGCTTTTATGCATGAGGTGGGTCGCGAAGAGGGCGAGGTTCGCAACGACATCGCGCGCCACTACGCCATTCTGCCAAACCCCTCGCAAAAGGTGCCAAGCTATGCCATCGTGCGCGCGAGCACCATGGAGATCGGCTATGTGGACAAGAAGCGTAAGATCGCCGGCGAGGATCGCATGCTTATCCCCGATGGCCTGCTGCAATGCGACACGGGCGTGTCGGGCAGGGAAGTTATCGACACCGTGACGCGTGTGGTTGAGGAAGTCGCCGAGGAGCACGGTGCCAATACGGCCGTAGCGCTCGCCAAGGTTAAGGCTGCTGTGGCCGAGAAGGTTGAGGATGACGAGGAGCTGCCGCCTTGGGATATCGTCGATGAGGTCTTTGAGGACGAGCCGGTCATCAAGGAAAGCGTGCGCGCGGCACTGACCGAGGAAAAGGTTCCTGAGCGCGTTCCCGTGGAGCGCAAGCAGGTCGAGCGCGCGGCGGTGCGCAATCATAAGATTCGTACCGATACGGGCATCGAGATCAGCTTCCCGGCCGAGATGGGTTCGAACTCCGAGTACATCGAGTTCGTCAACGAGCCCAACGGCCTCATCTCCATCGAGCTCAAGAATATCGGCAGCATCGAGAATCGATAGGGCTTTTTTCTTTCGAATAAAAGTCTGGATTATATTTTGAAGTATACTTTGAAATATAATCCAGATTATTTTTTGGAGGTCAAAATGTCCCCACTTGTTCTGGAAAAACCGGTGTTTACAAAAGACCAGGTTGTTTCGGCTACCGAAGCAAGCAAGTCTTTATCTGCCATTCGTAAACGCGCAAAACGCGCACCACAGTTCATTGCCGATCATAACGATATCGATACCGTGATTATCGACTATGCCGCCTATGAGGAAATGTACGGCGCGCTGCAGTATCTGCACGAACTTGAGATAAATCGCATCGCTGCGGATCGAGTCAAGCATGGTCCGCATGAATTTGTTCCGTTTGAGGACGCCCTAACTACCGAGGAGCTCGCGGAGTTTGAATCGATGGATCCGGACGCGATCCCCGATGAGGATCTTTTCGAATGAGTGGGCATTTTGTCGTCGGCTTTTTGAACCGAGACGTCGAGAAGGAATATCAAAAACTAGATGGATCTCAGCGAAGACTCGTCCGTATTGCAGTCGCGAAATTAAAGACGCGCGCTGATGAAATTGGAACGCCGCTTCACGGTGAGCTTGCCGGCTGCAAAAAGATCAAATGGCGGAATACGGGACTCCGAATGGTTTTTCGAATCCGGGAGGACGGAACGGTTGAGATTGCCAAGATCGTGGCAATAGGGCGGCGCGACCGTTCCGAGGTCTATAAGACGGCCGCAGGGCGCCTGTCAAAGCGACCCGTCATGGTTGAATACGACGGAACCCTGAGATGATGAAGGCCGAAGCCCCGATGGGCTTCGGCCTTTTTTGTTTTCGGCTTGGTTGCTGACATTGCGCCGCAGGTTGAGCATACGTCAGCGAAAACGACCCAGAGCGAGCAAGGTGACGTGAAAGAGGAGGACATTGACCTTTTGGTCATGCCCGACGATTGAATGTCAGATGCCGCTCTGGGTCGTTTGCAGCGTCGACTAGTTACGCGGTTTGGTAAAACCGCGTAACCCTAGAGCTGGCGCAGGCCCTCTTCCAGACCGGTCTTGCTGTCGGTCTTCTCGTCGCGCATCTTGATGACGCGGGCGGGGACACCGGCCACGACGGCACCGGCGGGGACGTCCTCGACGCACACGGCGCCGGCGGCAACGACAGCGCCCTTGCCTACGTGCACGCCCTCCAGGACCACGGCGTTGGCGCCGATCATGACATCGTCCTCGATGATGACGGGCGTGGCGCTGGCGGGCTCTACGACGCCTGCCAGCACGGTGCCGGCGCCGATGTGGCAGTTCTTGCCCACGGTGGCGCGGCCGCCCAGCACGGCGCCCATATCGATCATGGAGCCTTCGCCAATGACGGAGCCGATGTTGATGATGGCACCCATCATGATGACGGCGCGATCGCCGATCTCGACGCGGTCGCGGATGATCGCGCCCGGCTCGATGCGGGCGTTGATGCCCTTGAGGTCGAGCATAGGTACGGCGGAGTTGCGGCAATCGTTTTCAACGTCGTAGTAATCGATGGAGTCGGCGTTGGCGTCCAGGATGGCCTTAAGCTCATCCCAGTCACCAAAGACAGTCTTGCCACGACGACCGCCATAGACGTGTGCATTGCCCCACTGGACCTTCATACCCGGCTTTTCGCGCACGTACAGTTTGACGGGCGTTTTCTTGGGCGCGGTGGCGATGTAGTTGATAATCTCCTGTGCATCCATCTCGGCTGCATTGCTCATTTGCTGTCTCTCCTTTGAGGGGGTATGGTTGATAACTAGTTAGGCGAACATGACCTGGTCGAAGGTGTAGAAGCCGGGGTCGCGGGTGATGAGCTTTTGGGCTGCTGCCAAGGCGCCGTTGACGAAGATCTGACGGCTCGCGGCG
>URNJ01000022.1 GCA_900549215.1 uncultured Collinsella sp. | reverse complement strand
GAGGGTCTGACTACGAATCAGAACGTCATAGGTTCGAATCCTATACGCCGCACCATTTGAGATTAAAGCTCCCGGCAACGGGGGCTTTTCTTTTACGCCAGCTTGAGTGCTTTCGTCCAAAGGGACGATTTCCTGTCGACTCGTGTAAGATTCCGAGTAGGTGTCGCGACTTATTCGCGACCACTCCTTCTTCAAGCGACCGATCAGGGTGATATTTCGTGGCAGAGCGTCCGACATACAAGCTCAGGTTTCTCGATCCCAAGAAGCGCTTTCCGGCGATGCCCGAGCAGCCTGCGGGACGCTCATATGGCGTGGTCTGGAAACTCTTTGGCGAGGATCAGCGTGAATCTTGTTATGTCGTCGAATTCGTTGGCAAAAGTCATGTGTCGCTTTTGGGCTACGTAAGCGTTTCGGGTGAGGTGTACAAGGTGGACCGCCCCGTTAGCGAGGCTCCGCTGCCCAACGATCCCGACATGGAACTAGTCCTTGACGAGTCGGATTCCAGTATTGGTGAGATTATGGTAAGGGAAGCCAACGGTGCAATGCGCGCGTGCGCGCGAACCGTCGGCTCTCCCGAAGGCCCCATGCGCGAGCAGTCCGACCACGAGACATGGAATTCGACCCGCTCCCTTCCTTACGGCGAGTTCATGGCATCGATGTTCCTGCGCTGCGTGATATTCGCTGACTCCGAAAATGCCATTGCGAGCACGGCGGACGCCGGCGGACTCGACGAGGGTATGCAAAATGTTATCGACAAGATCAAGCTCGTAAAGTTGCCCGAGCCGGTCGAGGTGTTTTTGGGCTTTAACACGGCACCGCTCCCTGATGCTATCGAGACGCTGCTTTACCGCGTTGACCATGCCGAGAATCCGAGCGGTATCGAGCGCTATGCCGCTGCCCTTATGAGTGAAATTGACTTGCCCCGTCTGCGCACCATCGCTGCCAAGTCCGAGATGAGCCTGGCTCGCATTGATCGTTCAAAGCTTTTCTATCTCAATTTTGATCGTAGCCTGTTGGACCAGGACGAGATTGACATGCTGCTTGCCATCGAGTGCCGTCTCAACCGCCTCTCCGGCATCCTTGAGCGCATCGGGGCCGGATTGGCCCCCGCGGCATCCTCGCCGAGCCTTGAGGGCTGCGCGCTCTTTGATGCGTGGCATATCGCCAAGACGACCAACGATGTTCCCCGACTGCTCGATACGGCTTCGAGCGATAACCCGTGGGTCAAGCCGGGAACGGTTTCGTGCCAGCCGGGCGGCGAGTGGGACGTGCGCACGCGTTTTGCGCGAATCGTTGAGGCGCTCAACGTGGTCACGCGGCTCGACTATACCTATCGGGCAAACGTTGCCGAGGGGATTATGCTCGTTCGGTTTGGGCACTCTGTCGTGGATGCCATGCCGCAACGTGAATACGACGCCCAAGATGACGCCTGGCGCGAGCTGGACGAGGACACGCGTGCGATCTGGGCCGCGGAGCACGATGCGCGCGTGGCACTCACACTTGCGGCAGCGTGTTTTGCCGCGGGCGCCTGCATCACGCGCTGCTATGTGCAGATTGCTGCTCCCGACAGTGAGCAGGGCGAGCGCGTTGTCGCAACGTATTTCTTTGGGCGCGCGGCCTATCTGGCCGATTGCGTGCCTGTCGCCAAGGATCTTGAGAGCATGGACATGGACGATATGCCGTGCAAGCGTGTGCTTGAGGCGTATGAGTCAACCGCTCCGGAGACGATTGAGCCTGCGGAGGTTCATGCTCGTCCGCGTGATGACCATCGCACGCTGCCGCCGGCGCTGCGCGATCTGCTGCTTGCCGATACGGCTGACGAGTTGGAGGTCATGGAAGAGGACGACGACCCATACGTGGCCCGTGTTGTTGAATTGCGCGAGCAGACAAAAGTCGACCGTACAGGTGCTTTTGAAGGCTTTTCCCGTCTTGTCGAGGAGTTGGAGGCTAAGTGCGCCGTCGCCGAGCTTTTGGCGACAGGTCCGGTTCAAACGCAGTTTTGCGATAACCAGCTGGTGCGCATGGTGCTACCGGTGTTGGAAGAAGACCGCTCTGTGCGGATCCTTCGTGCGCCCGATGCGCTGTACTTTGCCCAGCACGAGATCTGCAGCTTTTACGCCGAGCAAGAGGACTTTGAACGAGCACTGCCCGAGGTGCGCCATCTTTACGATCTGGCGCGCTCGTCCATGCAATCGCACTTTGCGCTCATCAACGTGCTTGCGCGTCTGGAGCGCTTTGACGAGATTATCGAGGTGGCGCGCCACGGCCTACGTATTGCCAGCGATCGTTCTGCAATCGGCTACCTATTCTATCGCTTGGCGTTTGCCTATTGGAATTGCGATCAGCTCGACCTGGCGCTGGCTTGTTACCGTCTGGTGCCGCGCGGCGAGGAGTCGGGCAGCAGCGCGCTGGAAGAAATGCAGGGCCTTATGAACGAGATGGGCGTCAGCGAGCCTCCGACGTTCGAGGAAGCGGTCGAGACCATCCGCAAGGCTGGACTCGAGCTGCCGCCAGTGTCCGCCGTGACGAATCAGCTTGCAGATGCCGCTGTGCAACTGGTCGACAACGGCTTCTTTTTCCTGGCACGCGGTTGCATCTTCCAAATGTGGCGTACCATGGGCAACGACGAGCTCGGCTCCCTCAACCGTTCGCTGGGGTAGGCGAAGCCTCCAAGGAGGAAAGGATGCTAGGCAATTAGAAAATTTCCTCTTGCCCATCCTTGGCTGTTTGGTTACTATAGAACGGCTGTTACGGAGAGCTGACCGAGAGGCCGAAGGTGCTCGCCTGCTAAGCGAGTATGCCCCAAAAGGGCATCTGGGGTTCGAATCCCCAGCTCTCCGCCAGTACGAATTTGAAGAAGGGTCCCATTTGGGGCCCTTTTTTATTATCAAGAATGGTGGCTGGGGATTCGAACCCTCAAAAATGAGGCGCCCCGTTGGACGCCTCATTTGGTTCGATGTGATATCGCTCCGGCCCTACGCCTTGGGCGCCTTGGCGACGGTCTCGCTTTCTGCCGTGAGCGGGCGGTTGTCGATGCGACGGCCCAAGCGGGCAAGCTTCACGAGCAGCCATTCAATGGGATTCGGCCCTGCGCCTTCCTCGTCGGCAACTAGGTCCATGACGGCGATCTTGGTGCCGTCCTGCTTGAGCGTAACGCTGCCCACCTTGTCGCCCACATGCACCGTGCCCGAAAGATCGTCGTAGCTAACCTTTTCGGTCACCTTGCCGGCAAGGGAAAACACGGTCGCTTGCGCCGTGGGATCGGCGAGCGTGGCGTCGATTGTCTTATCCGTCCAGTCGGTTTGACTAATGCGTGCCATAAGCGGGTTGCCGTTGGCGGTCTTCTCTTGCGTGTTGGCGATTGCGACCGTCACCTTGTGGTCGTAGTACCAGTTGGCAAGGGTAGCGGTATCGGTAAAGCGCTGATCGGTGGTGGTGGAGTTCAAAATAACGGTGTAGATCTCGTCGCCGTCGCGGTTGTAGGCGCTCGTAAAGCAATAGCCCGCGTCGTCGGTGGTGCCGGTCTTGCCGCCGATGTTGCCATCTTGGCCCAGCAAATAGTTATGCGTGTCCATGGAATGCGAATGGTCGGTGCCGTCAGCGCCCGTGACCTCGATCCAGGAATCCTCGCTCGCTACGACCTCGCGGATCGTGTCGTTTTTCATGGCCTCCTGCATCATCAGCGCTACGTCGTGTGCGGTTGAGTGCATATCGCCAGCCCACTCATCAAAGTCCAGACCATGCGGGTTTTCAAAAAGCGTGCCGGTGCAGCCGAGTTTCTTGGCACGCTCGTTCATGGCCTTCACAAATGTGGCCTCGGCGTCTTTGGTCTTAGGGTCGATCTTCTTGCCCACATATTCGGCGAGCACGATGGCGGCGTCGTTGCCCGAGGGAATCATCAGGCCGCGCAGTGCCTGCTCCACGGTAAGCTTGTCGCCTTCGAGCAAGCCGGCGGTCGAATTACCCACGGTGGCTGCGGCGTTGCTCACCGTGACCTTCTCGTCCATCTTGCAATTCTCGACGGTTAGGATTGCGGTCATGACCTTGGTGATCGAGGCAATCTTGACCTGCTCATCGGCGCCGCGGGCATAGTAGACGGTGCCGTCTTTGCCCATGACGAGGGCATTGGTCGCATCGATATCGGGCAGGTTTTCGGCCGTGATACCGCGCGCATCGGCGGTTTTGCCGCAAACATTGTCGGTCGTGAGCACTTGGGCGCCGGCGACGGTGGGCACGCCAGCGGCAAGGGCGATAGCGCAGACAAAGCCGGCGGCAAGCTGGGCTGAGCGCTTTGCAAAAGAGGTGAGGGACTTCACGGATTTCGCTTTCGACGGGATGGTCTCTTCTGGAACTAGAGTATATCGTTTGCCGGCGTCGGCGATCATCGCGTGCGTGCGTGGCCCACATCCGCTCCCGAACGGGCACAAGGGTGCTTAAGGCCGACTTAATCACCCACGCTTGTTGTGTGTGGCGTGCGTCGCCTCGGGCATAATGGAGCGCGAGAGGAGCACGCATGAACGAGCGCATACTGGTAGTTGATGACGAGAAGGCCATCGCCGACTTGGTTGGTATCTACCTTACAAAAGAGGGCTTTGATGTCCAGATTGCCTATAGCGGGGCCGATGCCGCCAAGGCAATCTTGGAGCAGGAGTTCGATCTGGCGCTGCTGGATGTCATGCTGCCCGATATCGATGGCTTTGAGCTGCTGCGTACGATCCGTTCCAGCCATACCTATCCCGTGATCATGCTGACGGCGCGCGATGCCCAGCAAGACAAGATCGAGGGCCTTTCGCTTGGCGCGGACGATTACGTGGTTAAGCCGTTCCGTCCGCTGGAGCTCATCGCGCGCGTGCACGCTCAGCTTCGCCGCTACACCAGCTACGGTAGCCGTGCACGGGCGGCCGAGTCGCCGATCATTCAGCTCGACGGCCTCGAGATCAACCGCGACGCTCGTTCCGTGACGGTGGACGGTGCGCCGGTACGCCTCACACCCACCGAGTATTCAATCTTGCTGTATCTGGTCGAGCATCGCGGCAGCGTGGTGGCCGTGGAGGACCTGTTCCGCACGGTGTGGAACGAGGACTTTATGCCCGGCTCCAACAATACGGTGATGGTGCATATTCGCCACTTGCGCGAAAAGATCGGCGACGACGCACAAAAGCCACGCTTTATCAAAAACGTCTGGGGCGTCGGCTACATCATCGAATAACGCTTTTCGCTTGTGAGGATCTTGATATGACAAAAGACGATAGGCAAGCGTTCGAGGTGCCCGATCGGCTCTTTGAATACGTGAGGTCGGTCGTCGACAACCGCGCGCTTGCAACGGTGCTGCTCTTTTTGCTGAGCCTGCTGCTGATTGGCATCGACAACATCGTCGGAATCTTGGTGGTGCTGCTTGTCGGCTTTTTGCTGATCGATCGATTTGAGATCGTGTGCCGCTGCGTGGTGATTGGCGGCGCCGCGTGGGCCATGACGTTGGCGATTGGCGCCATGGCGCTCGGCGGCATCGAAGGGCCGGTGCTGTTCGATGCCGGCTTTGTATTCAACATGCTTGGCTTTGTGCTGGCGCTTGCCGTGTGTGTGCTGTTCTTGTGCGGTCGCGCCCTGTACTACCAGGGCTACGAACAGGGCGAGCAGCATGCCGACCGCGTGCTCGCGGCTCGTATCCAGGACCGCCTGATCGATCACCCCGACACCTGGGACAACATCGACGGCGACTTCTTGGAGGTCGAGGGCGCCCTTAACCACGTGCGTGACCGTGAGCGCAAGGTGCAGCAAGCTCTGCGTGACGAGTCGCATCGTAAGGACGATCTGGTCACGTACTTGGCACATGACCTACGCACCCCGCTTGCCAGTGTGGTGGGCTATCTTTCTCTGCTGCAAGAGGCTCCTGAGTTGCCGGTTGAGCAACGTGCGCGCTTTACGGGCGTGGCACTCGACAAGGCCCACCGGCTCGACGCGCTCATCGAGGAGTTCTTCGACATCACGCGCTTTGACTTCCACGATATCGTGCTCACGCGCGGCTATGTTGATCTGGGGTTGCTGCTGGCTCAGGTGGCTGACGAGTTCTATCCCATCCTCAACGAGCAACATAAGGAAGCCCAAGTTGATATTCGCGAGGACCTGACGGTGCTCGTGGATGGCGACAAGATGGCCCGCGTGTTTAACAACATCATGAAAAACGCCGTCGCCTATAGCTATGAGGGCTCGACTATCACGATTGAGGCCGGGCGCCAAGACGATGGCGGCGTGCGCGTGCGTTTTATCAATCAGGGCGATCCCATCCCTGAGGCAAAGCTCAAGGTGATCTTTGAGAAGTTCTATCGCCTGGATGCGGCGCGTGCGACCAATCGCGGTGGTGCCGGTCTGGGCCTTGCTATCGCCAAGGAGATCATCGCGGCACACGGCGGTACCGTTGCATGTGAATCGACGCCCGAACACACGATATTCACCATCGAGCTGCCCGCTGCATAACCAGCGTGTCCTTACAAACACTTGACAATGCGCTCACGTGCGTATGAGCCGTGATTTCTACTATCGATACTGCTGAATTGATATCGATATGGAGGTATGCGGTATGACGGCTGCTGCGGCGATGGAGCCTACGGAGCTTGAGGAACTCATAGAGGCGCAGGCCGAGGCCGCGCACGAGCGCGAAGTTGGGGATGCGACTCGCCCCACGGCGCAGGACCTTGCCGTCTCGCCGACGCGTATCGATGTTGAGGGCCTTGACCTGTTTTACGGCGACCATCATGCGCTCAAGGACGTGAACATCAAGATTCGCGACAAGCAGATTACCTCGTTTATCGGTCCTTCGGGCTGCGGCAAGTCGACGTTGCTGCGTTGCTTTAACCGCATGAACGACGGCATCAAGGATTGCCGCATTGAAGGCAAGATTGCACTTGACGGCCAGAATATCCTGGGCGATTACGATATCTGCCGCTTGCGCCAGCGCGTGGGCATGGTGTTCCAACGCCCCAATCCGTTTCCCATGAGCATCTACGACAACGTCGCCTACGGTCCTCGCGGCATGGGAGTGCGCGACCGCGTCGTGCTCGACGAGCTGGTCGAAGACTCCCTGCGACGCGCCGCACTGTGGGATGAGGTCAAGGACAAGCTCAAGGAGTCGGGGCTGGGCCTTTCGGGCGGGCAGCAGCAGCGTCTGTGCATCGCCCGCGCGCTTGCCGTGCAACCCGATATTCTGCTGATGGACGAGCCCACGAGCGCTCTCGATCCCGTGTCGACGCTGGTGGTTGAGCAGCTGGCCTGCGAGCTCAAGGAGACCTGCACGCTCGTGGTCGTTACGCACAATATGCAGCAGGCGGCGCGCATCTCCGACTCGGTCGCGTTTTTCTTGCTGGGTGAGTTGGTGGAGCACGCACCCAGCGCTCAGCTCTTCAAAAATCCCACCGACCCGCGCACGGCGGATTATTTGACGGGACGTTTTGGCTGATACCATCTAGTAAAGGTACCTTTAGGGTTAAGATGCGGTCATGCCGGCCGCAAAGGGGTTCAACATGATCTATTACGTCGAGGACGATGACAACATCAGGGATTTGACGGTCTATGCACTGCGCAAACAGGGAATCGAGGCCGAAGGCTTTTCGTGCGATGGCGAGTTTAAGGCTGCCGTGGCGCGACGGGTACCCGATGCCGTCCTGCTCGACATCATGCTGCCCGATACCGACGGTTTGGCAATTATGCGTCGCCTGCGTGCCGACCGTCTGACGGCGACGGTGCCCATCATGATGCTTACTGCTAAGGATACCGAGCTCGATAAGGTGATGGCGCTCGATGGCGGTGCTGACGATTATCTGACCAAGCCGTTTTCGCTCATGGAGCTTGCCAGCCGTTGCCGTGCGCTGCTGCGCCGCGGCGGTATGGTCAAGCAGGCGAGCGATGTGCTCAGCGTGGGCGATATCGTGCTTTCGCCCAGCCATCGCGAGGCGACCGTTGCCGGCGAGCCGCTCAAACTCACCTTGCGCGAGTTCGATTTGCTCGAATATCTTATGCGCAAACCCGGCGTGGTCTTTACCCGTGAGTCGCTGCTGCAGAGCGTGTGGGGCTGGGACTTCGACGGCGGCTCGCGTACCGTCGACGTTCACGTGCAGACGCTTCGCCAAAAGCTCGGCGAGCGTGCCGGCGCTATCGAGACGGTGCGCGGCGTGGGTTATCGCCTGGCGGAGCCTTCCGCCGGTAGCGATACTGAAGATGCCGTCGCTGCGGCAGCAGCATCGGAGGAGTAGTCCGTGGTCTTTGCCCCTCAGGGAAAACACACGCTCTCGCATCGCGTGTTTGCGACGATATTTGTCTGCGCCATGTCCGTCATTTTGGCGTTTACGGTGTTGGGCGCGTTCTTTGTGCAAAATACCCTGGCAGATGCCACGAGCGCCAACCTTTCGCAGGAAACCGAGCTTATTGCCGCTGCCCTCAACGAGCAGCAGGAGCCCATTGCCTTTCTGCGCAGTTTCGATCGCGAGGACTTGCGCATCACGCTGATCAACAAAGACGGGTCGGTTGCCTACGACAACGAGGCGTCGCCTTCTATGCTGCCCAATCACGGTGATCGCCCCGAGGTCGCCAAGGCTTTCGAGAGCGGCTCGGGTTCTGCGGAGCGCGCAAGCTCCACGCTCGACGAGATTATGCTGTACCGAGCCGTCCGACTTAACAACGGCCAGGTTGTTCGCTTGGCGCAGGCCCAACCTGGCGTTGCGGCGATTCTGATGTCTCTTGTGGCGCCGATGCTGCTCATTGCGGCGGCGGGTGCGGTGCTCTCGTTTTTCTTGGCGCGTCGTGAGTCCCGTGCCATCATTGAGCCGTTGCAGGAGGTCGATCTTGACCATCCGCGCCGCAGCTACGAGCATGCTTATGCCGAGATGGTTCCCATGCTCGAGCGCATTGAGTCGCAACGCCAGGAGCTCAAGCGCCAGATGGCGGCGCTGGCGGACAACGACCGTATGCGCCGCGAGTTCACGGCCAATATCACCCATGAGCTCAAGACCCCGCTCACCGCGATTTCGGGCTATGCCGAGCTTATTGCAAACGGCATGGTTGAGGGCGAGGATGACCTGCGCAACTTTGGCGGCCGCATCTACCGCGAGGCGGGACGCCTGGCAGCGCTCGTCAACGACATCCTCACGCTTTCCAACTTGGACGAGGCGGAACGAGCATCCGAGGGCGAGGCTGTGCCCATTGGGTCCACAGAGCCCATCGAGCTCTCTCGCGCTATGTTGACGGTGGAACAGCGTCTTGAGCAGGTTGCCCGTCAGTCGAATGTGACCATTGGGCACGAGACGAAGCCCGTGGTGATCGAAGGCGTGACGCGCTTGATTGACGAGCTTATCTATAATCTGGCAAGCAACGCCATCCGCTACAATCGACCCGGCGGTACGGTTACGCTGCAGTGCGGCACCAACGACGAAGGCCATCCGTTCCTTGCGGTCGCCGACACGGGAATCGGTATCGCGCCTGAAGAACAGGGCAAGGTATTTGAGCGGTTCTATCGCGTGGACAAGAGTAGGTCCAAGGCACGCGGCGGAACCGGTCTGGGGCTTGCCATTGTCAAGCATGCGGCCCTGTATCATCACGCCACGCTCGATCTGTCGAGCGAGTTGGGCGTGGGAACCACCATTACGGTGACGTTTCCCATACAGCAGGACGAGCCATTCGCATAGCGATATAACATAGATATTGATGCAGACGCCGCATTTGACTTTCGGGTGCGGCGTTGTTGTGCAATTTTACGATTGCTTCCGACATTTTTACAGGAGAGCCTGTTTCTTATGTATAGAGTTTGGTCTCGGTAAAAAGATGCGATAACATACGGACAGTTTTGTCAATCCGAACTGGGGAAATGAAAGGCAAGCTGCATGACCCTTCTCGAACTGTTCCAGCTGCTGAAGAAGCACCTTCAGCTGGTCATCACCCTTCCGGTGGTCTGCGCGATCGCCATGGGCATCGTGTCCTTCGTTGCGATGGACAACACCTATACCGCGACGACGAGCATGTACATTCTCGCCAAGACCGACGATAGCGGTCAGATGAGCTACAACGATCTCTCGGCGAGTCAGATGCTTTCCAACGATATCGCCACGCTGCTGGATAGCGATAGCGTTAAGAGCGGCGCAGCCAATGAACTGGGCCTCACCGATCTGGATGACTACAAGGTGTCTGTTTCCTCCGAGACCACCACGCGTGTCATTACGCTTTCGGTTACCGGCACCGATGCCAAGGAGACGGCTAAGGTCGCAAAGGCCATGGCCAGCTCGGTGAGTACGGTCGCTCAGAACGTCGGCGCTGCCCAGAGCATCAACGTTATCGACGAGGCTAAGACCCCCGAAGCCCCCAGCGGTCCCAAGCGTATGCTGTACGTTGCTGTCGCGTTCCTCGCCGGTATCTTTATCGCAGTTGCCTATGTCGTTTTGGCAGACATGCTCAATACCCGCATCCGCGGTGCCGAAGAGGCAGAAGAGCTCCTGGGCATTCCCGTTGTTGGCCGAATTCCGGCTATGAAAGGTGGTAAATAGGCATGGCTAAGGCAAAGAACACCGATAAGCTCGTTGTACAGAATGCCGCCAAGACCCTTCTGGCCAACATCCGCTTTGCGAGCGTGGACGACCCCATTCGCACCATTACCGTCACGTCCTCGATTCCCAACGAGGGCAAGTCTACGGTTTCCATCAACCTTGCCCAGGCTATCGCCACGAGCGGCAAGTCCGTGCTCCTGGTCGAGGCCGATATGCGCCGCAGGTCCCTTTCCGATATGCTCGGCGTTCGTTCGCGCGGCGGACTCTATGCGGTCCTTTCCGAGCAGATCTCCATTGACCAGGCAATTGTCGAGACGGGTCAGAAGAACTTCTACTTCCTCGATGCCGAGCCGCATATTCCCAATCCTGCCGACATCATCGTCTCTCACCGCTTTGCCAAGTTGGTAAAGGCACTGTCCGCCAAGTTCCATTACGTCATCTTTGATGCTCCCCCGGTCGGCACCTTCATCGATGCTGCCGAGATTGCCAGCCTGACCGACGGTACGCTGTTCGTGGTGCGCGAGGACTTCACCAAGCGCGAGGAGGCACTCAACGCTATCGGCCAGCTTAAGAAGTCCGAGAAGGTCAAGCTCATCGGTACCGTCATGAACTACTGCGAGACCGAGACCAGCGAGTACTACTACTCCTACTACACCAAGGACGGTAAGAAGGTTAAGAAGGGCTCCGACGATCAGGGGACTTCCAAAAAGGGCATCTTCACCAACCGAGCAAACGTTTAGTTGATTAAGGCTGACCTATGCGTGACATTCATTGCCATATCTTGCCGGGTGTAGACGACGGCGCCGCCGATCTCGATGAGAGCTTGGCGATGCTCGAGGCTGCCAAGCGGGCCGGTGTAACCAGAATCGTTTGCACTCCTCACTGCCGTGATCCCTATTTTGATTACGACAAGATGTGGGATGCCTTTGAGCTGCTGCGTGATAACGCTGACGGTTTTCCGCTCCAGATGGGCTTCGAGGTCAACCATCGAAAGCTCGTTGAACTTGGTATCGATGCCGCGGAGCACTTGCATTTCGATGGAACCAACGAGTTTCTGCTCGAGCTTTCGACACATGCCGATGCGTATGCGTTTAGAGAGTACGAGAACACGATTTACGATTTGCAGTGCCGTGGCTACCAGGTGATCATCGCTCATCCTGAGCGCTATCGTGCGGTTCAAAAGGATGTAAGCGTGGCGGAGCGCCTGGTCGATATGGGCTGCAAGCTGCAGGCTTCGGCGGACTTTATTGCCGGCGGTCGCTTTGGTCGCGAGAAAAAGCCGGCACAGCGCCTGTTCGATCAGAACCTGTACAGCTTCATCGCGAGCGATGCCCATAACGTGGGTCATTACGACTGCCTGGCGAAGGCTCGCGCGAAGTTTAGCGTACGCGGAGCTCATTTTCGCTAAAATCTGTCCCTAACGTTCGCATTGAATGAAAGGGCAGCCATGGATATCCAACTTAAGACGGGATGCTTTGATGACGCGGCGTTGGTGCGCCGCGTCATTTTTATGGACGAGCAGGGCTACGAGAATGAGTTCGACGCTATCGACGAGGATCCGAACTGCATTCATGTGACGCTCTATGTAGACGGCGAGCTTGCCGGTTGCTCGCGCGTGTTTCCCGAAGAGCTTGAGCGCGCGGCTGACGCAGAGGCTCCGGTGTCGCCGGCGTGCGACTTGGACGAAGGTGTCGCGGCGGGGGAGGCCTACATTATGGGGCGCGTGGCCGTGCTGCCGAGCATGCGCCGTCGCGGTTTGGCGAGCAAGATTGTCGAGGCCAGTGATACGTGCGCGCGTGATGCCGGCGCCAAGCTCATTAAGCTGCATGCTCAGGAATACGTGCTGCCGCTCTATGCCAAGGCGGGCTACACGCAGATTGCCCCGGTGGACTACGAAGACGAGGGCCAGCCTCATGCCTGGATGGCCAAGCGCGTAGATGGCAGATAGGAACGTTCCTTTCCTGCCGGCAGTTTGGGACACTCCTTGGCAATTGGCGCATCAGAGCGCTCGGACATACAGTTTTTCGATTCCGTATGTATATATGCGCGTTAATGGGTTATAAAATCTAAGTCTGAACATAGCAGGTCTGCGATCCGGCTCGGGCAACCGGGCCGTTTTTGCGGACGGGGATAGCGCGAAAGGACTGCACATGCGTCAATTTAAGACCGAGAGCAAAAAACTGCTCGACCTCATGATCAACTCCATCTACACCAATAAAGAAATCTTCCTGCGCGAGCTTATCTCTAACGCGAGCGACGCCGTCGACAAGCTCAACTTTAAGAGCCTGCAGGACCCGAGCGTCAAGATCGACCAGGGCGACCTGGCCATTCGCGTCTCCTTTGATAAAGACGCCCGCACCATTACCATCTCGGATAACGGCATTGGCATGACCGCCGAGGAGCTGGAGCGCAATCTGGGCACCATCGCCCATTCCGGCTCCGAGGAGTTTAAGACCGAGAACGCCGAGCAGCAGGGCTCCGATGTCGACATCATCGGTCAGTTTGGCGTGGGCTTCTACTCGGCTTTTATGGTCGCCAGCCATGTGAAGGTCGTCAGCCGCGCCTACGGCGAGGATGTCGCCCATGTGTGGGAATCCGACGGTCTTGAGGGCTACACCATCGAGGACGGCGAGCGCGCCGAGCACGGTACCGATGTCATCCTGACGCTGCGCGAGAACGAGAAGCTCGATGCCGACGGCGAGGCCGAGACCTACGATCGCTTCCTGACCGAGTGGGGTCTCAAGAGCCTGATTCAGCAGTACAGTAACTATGTGCGTTACCCGATCCAGATGATGGTGTCCAAGAGCCGCCAGAAACCCAAGCCCGAGGACGCCGGCGACGATTACAAGCCCGAGTACGAGGACTACCAGGAGCTCGAGACCGTCAATTCCATGACACCGATCTGGAAGAAGCACAGCTCCGATGTCGAGCAGAAGGACTACGACGAGTTCTACAAGTCCACGTTCCACGACTTTGACGATCCTGCGCGCACCATCAGCTTCCACGCCGAGGGCACGCTCGAGTATGACGCCCTGCTGTTTGTGCCGGGACGCGCGCCGTTCGATCTGTACAGCAAGGACTACGAGAAGGGTCTGGCGCTCTACAGCTCCAACGTCCTGATCATGGAGAAGTGCGACGACCTGCTGCCCGACTACTACAACTTTGTCCGCGGCGTCGTGGATTCCGCCGACGTGTCGCTCAACATCTCGCGCGAGACGCTGCAGCAGAACCGTCAGCTCAAGGCCATCGCCAAGCGTGTGGAAAAGAAGATTACCGCCGACCTTGAGGATATGCGTGACAACGACCGCGAGGCCTACGAGAAGTTCTTTGAGAACTTTGGCCGCGGTCTTAAGTACGGCATCTACTCGAGCTATGGCATGAAGGCCGATGAGCTCGCCGACCTGTTGCTGTTCTGGTCTGCCAAGGAACAGAAGATGATTACCCTGGCCGAGTATGCCAAGGGCATGCCTGAGGATCAGAAGGCCATCTACTACGCCGCCGGCGACTCGCGTGAGCGCTTGGCCAAGATGCCCGTGGTAAAGGGCGTGCTCGACCGCGGCTATGACGTGCTGCTGCTGACGCAGGATGTGGATGAGTTCACGTTCCAGGCTATGCGTGAGTACGTTGCCGCCGATATGCCCAAGATCTACGAGGACGATGCTGCCCGCGAGGCTGCCGAGAAGGCTGTGGCCGACGGTGCCGAGCCCGAGGTCGAGGATCGTCATCTAGAGCTCAAGAACGTTGCGACCGGTGATCTTGACCTGGCGACCGAGGACGAGAAGAAGGAGGCCGAGGACGCCACCAAGGAGAACGAGGACCTCTTTAGCGCTATGAAGGAGGCGCTCGGTGACAAGGTCGAGAAAGTTGCCGTCTCCGCGCGCCTGACCGATGCCCCCGCTTGCATCACCACCGAGGGCCCGCTTTCGCTCGAGATGGAGAAGGTGCTCCAGAAGGGACCCGAGGGCGCGCCCGACGGCATGCCCAAGAGCCAGCGCGTGCTCGAACTCAACGCCAAGCACCCGGTCTTTGACAAGCTTGTCGCTGCCCAGAAGGCAGGCGACGCCGACAAGATCAAGCAGTACTCCGGCTTGCTCTACGATCAGGCCCTGCTGGTCGAGGGCATCCTCCCCGAGGACCCCGTGGCCTTCGCGGCGGCTGTCTGCAACTTGATGTAGTTCGGGGATACGGCACCGTAGCTAGATTAGAACGAGAGTGGATAATCTCCCACTTTTGGCTCGAATGCGGGCTTGAAGTGGGAGATTTTCCACTCTCGTTTCCTTTTGAATGATCCCTTCGTCCCCAAGGGATCATTTATTTGTGCGGGTTGTGGTTTTGTGACCTGCTGAAATTTAAGATACTGTACATCTGTACGCTAACTCATCTTCGTAGTATATTGCTACCCGCAAAACTCAGCACCATTGTGCTTTGAGACGTTAAAGCGCCTACTACAATGGTTGTCGATAGTACGATTCGATTCAACGACAGGATGGATGGTCCAAGCGTGAGTCTCGGCAGCAAACTATCCAACGCAAAGGTCTCCTTTGCGATATTCAAGCGCGACATTAAGCGACTGCTTGTGAACCCCGTCGCCTTGGTGGTTACCCTTGGCGTGTGCGTTATTCCCTCGCTGTATGCCTGGTACAACATCGTGGCCAACTGGGATCCGTACGGAAACACCCAGGGCATCAAGATTGCCATCGCCAACAACGATCGGGGCACCCAAAACGACCTGGTGGGCGAGCTCAACGCGGGCGATCAGGTCGTCGATCAGCTCAAGGAGAACGATCAGCTGGGCTGGACCTTCGTCGATTCTGCGGCCGATGCCAAAGAGGGCGTCGAGAGCGGTGAGTACTATGCGGCCATCGTAGTCCCCAAGAACTTCTCGGATAACCTGGTTTCGATGCTCGACGGCAACTACCATCAGCCCAAGCTTACGTACTACGTCAATGAGAAGAAGAGCGCTATTGCGCCCAAGGTTACCGACACCGGTGCAAACACCATCGAGGAGCAGATCAACTCGGAATTTGTCTCCACGGTGGGCGAGACCGTTGCCAGTATTGCCAAGGATGCCGGAGTCGATTTAAAGGACAAGGCAACCCAGACTCAGGATTCGTTGGCCGGTTCGGTATCAGAGGCTTCCGATACGTTGGGCGAAGTGCGTGATTCGATTGGCGACATGAATGCCGCCATCGATAAGACGAGTGGTTCCATTGCCTCGGCAGATGCGGCACTTGCCGGTCTGCAGGGTCAGGCGCCGTCGCTGACGCAGGCGATCTCCCAGGGCAATGACCTGCTGGGCGAGGCTCGCGCCACGGCGGGCAACTCTGTCGCCTCGCTCTCCAAGGCGCTCTCGGAAGGCAGCCTTGCGCTCACCAAGACGTCAGCCTCCGCAAACGCTGCGATTGGCAAGCTGACGGGCACGGTCGCATCTACGACTACCCGTATCGACAACTCGCTTGAGTCTCTCCAAGCGACGATCGACCACAATAAGGCCGTTATCGGGCACTTGGAAATTCTCGTCAATGACACGTCGACAGGTTCCAAGGAAATTGACGCGCGCATTGTATCGATCATCGATTTGCTCCGCGAGCAGAATGAAAAGCTTCAGAGCATCAAGGACGGTCTGTCTGCGCAGTCGAGCGCCATGGCGAATGACGCCGCGGCTGTCTCGGGTGCCAGCGACGCTATCAATAACGCAATTCAGACCGGTGCGACCAACCTTGGCCAGGCCCAGACGGACCTGGGTCAAAACGCGCTGCCGAAGGTCTCGAGCGCACTTGATTCGTTTGCCGCCGTCTCGGGTGATCTGACGGGAATCGTGTCTGGCCTCACGCCTACTATTGCAAGTGCGCGCGGTACACTTTCGCAACTCAACGCCACGCTCGGTCAGGCCAAGACCACGCTGTCCCAGACCGATGCCTCGCTTGCCAAGGTCCAGGACAAGCTCGCAACCGCCGCCAACGACATCGCGGCGCTACAGACCTCCGAGTCCATGGGCGAGCTGGCCGGCCTGATGGGCGTCGACGTCGATGATGTTGCAGACTTCATGGCATCTCCGGTCGAGCTGACCTCAAAGTCAATTTACCCGGTCAAGAGCTTTGGTTCGGGCATTGCCCCGTTCTATACCAATCTGGCGCTGTGGGTGGGCGGCTACGTGCTTATCGCCATCTACAAGCTCGAGGTCGACCGCGAAGGCATCGGCAGCTTTACCGCGCGTCAGGGCTACTTTGGCCGCTGGTTGCTCCTGGTGATCCTGGGCGCGTTGCAGGCCATCATCGTTACGGTAGGCGATCTGGTGATCGGCGTACAGTGCGTCAGCCCGCTGCTGTTCGTGCTGGGCGGCATCGCCATCTCGTTCACCTACGTCAATATCATCTATGCGCTGTCCACCACGTTTAAGCACATCGGCAAGGCTATCGGCGTCATTCTGGTTATCGTGCAGATCCCGGGTTCGTCGGGCATGTACCCCATCGAGATGATGCCAGGCTTCTTCCAGTGG